>NZ_KI912149.1:1617945-1816134 GCF_000517105.1 Fischerella sp. PCC 9605
TACTGCGCCAGATATTCCCCACTACGGGACGCGGGGCAAAGGCAGAGTGCTCAGACCTGGTATGGTGTTTACTATTGAACCGATGATCAACGAGGGTACTTGGGAAGTCGAGGTTTTAAGTGATGGGTGGACTGCCTTAACACGCGATCGCAAACTCTCAGCACAATTTGAGCATACTGTAGCTGTAACTGAAGACGGTGTGGAAATTCTGACATTACGGAAAGGGGAAATTTAACGCCACGCTTCAGCCGGGGGTAAGCTTACAGATTCAATTCCCACGTTTCGCCGATGAGATCCTGACCGAAGCTGTGATGCGGTTCCTCGTGTACGAGTCGGAAGCCAGCTTGCTCGTAAATATGCCGGGCGGCAAGTAACACGCTATTGGTCCACAGGGCGATCGTTTTGTAGCCAGTTTGCCGGGCGAAGCGGATACATTCGTCCACCAATCGCCTGCCGATGCCGAACCCACGTGCCTTTGGCTCAACCAGTAGCAGGCGGAGTTTCGCCACCGTATCTGACTTTTTCACGAGGAACACAGAACCAACGATCTCACCATTCATCTCGGCGATCCAGCATCGCTCTCGTTTTGGATCGTAGTTTTGAATAAACTCGGCTACAATACTAGCAACCAATGCCTCAAACTGCTCATCCCACCCGTATTCTTGAGCGTATAGTACACCGTGACGATGCACGACCCAACCCATATCACCGGGTTGATGCGGTCGAAGAATGTAGGGTACTTTTTGCTCTGGTTGAACACCGAGCAGTCTCTCGATCGTAAGCATTGCTTCTACTAAGCGGTGTTGATCCTCCGCAGATAGCCTACTTAACATCGTCTCAATATCAGCGTGTGAGCGTGCGTTAAGTTTAGCAAATGCTGCCTGACCCTGTTCCGTTAAGCGCAAGAGGCTTTGTCGACCATCTCTGGGAGAGGGCTGTTTGTCAATCAAACCGTGGTTTTTGAAATTGCGTAAAATGCGGCTGAGATAGCCTGCGTCTAAGCCCAACTCATTACCAAGCTCGGTTGCCGTCGTTGTTTCGTGATGTGCAAGTTCATAAATGACACGCGCTTCGGTAAGAGAAAATGAGCTTTCCAGATATCCCTCGGTCAAAACGCCAATTTGCTGTGTGTAAAACCGATTAAAGCGACGGATAGCTTCTAAACGTTGAGCAATAGTAGACGTAGCCATACACGTCTCCTCGCAACATACTACTAACTTGCTTGCCATTGTCAAACAAATATTTGATTTTATCAACTATCTGTACAAGTAGCGCCTTGGCAAAATGCGGGCAACATCTCCATGAGAATCGCCTACACGGACAACATCGCTTTCTTTGACAAGAGCGTTAGACAAAAGCTGCCCAATGTCGGTGGAAAGACTGGGAGAGGGAAACTTAACCTTCCCGCGTGACTTGCTTCGATTTATGGTCGAGGCGAATAGCTTGCTCTAGAGCTGATTTTTCTTTAGCTCTACGAGCATATGGTTGTAGTTTAGTTAAATTCCAGCCAGTAATTAAACTCATATCTTCTAAATTCATTCCCTTCATCAACATTTCTACACACCATGTCTGCTGAGCTTGTTCAATCACTGGCTGTTGTCCTTCTGGTGTCAACAATCCTTCAGTCAATACCTGCCAGCGTTGCTGTATTTCTTCCTCAGAGATCGGCATGCCATTATCGTTGAGAAATAATGCCGAATGTTCATCTTTACGGCTTTTTAACCATTGAGTCAAGGGATTGCGGGTATAAGAGCCATGGCGCTTACCCATAATCCACTGATTCACAGGGACTTGTCGAGGAGTGCCTTGAGTGATTTGTAATAAGTGCTGATTGGCATCGTTGATTTGATGCGATCGCTCTAAATTCACAATTTCTGATTGAGATAAACCCGCTGCAAACAAAACGTATATTAAAGCGTAATCTCGCAGTCCTGATTTTTTAGCTCGTTGCAATATCAAGTGGACTAAATTTGCTGGTAAATCTATCACCTTTTCTGTTGGCATAGACTCTACTAAACTTGTAGAGTTTGTGGCTCCCTTTAAAAACAGCGCCACTAAATTTTCTAAAAATTCATCTCTGTCAAGCCAAAGTTCGTGAAATTCACTGGTAAATTCAATCACAGCATACCCCACTAACATACTATTGAGTAAACTTGCTAACTTCTCTGCTGGTAAATAGGTGTGTAATTGTTCGCGCTCCATCACAGTTGCTAAATATTCAGCAACATAGTGATTGGCTTGGGTTAAGCTTCGTCCTAGTGCCTGACGATTTTCTACAGGATAGTTTCCCGCCTCACCTACAACAGAACGTACTAATTCCGGAACTTGTTCTAAGGCTTGCAAGCGGTCTTTACAATAGTTTTTGAGAGCTTGGTTAACACTAGCCATTTGACTGGCTTGAATTTTCAAAGATTCATCCAGTTCTTGAAACACGGGTGATTCGGAAATCACCGCTAAGAGCAATCCGTGCTTATTGCCAAAATGCCGGAATAGCGTCACTTCATTAACTTTTGCTAATTCTGCGACTTGCTTT
This sequence comes from Fischerella sp. PCC 9605, assembly GCF_000517105.1. Classification (GTDB taxonomy): domain Bacteria; phylum Cyanobacteriota; class Cyanobacteriia; order Cyanobacteriales; family Nostocaceae; genus PCC9605. Next base: position 1,620,479 of record NZ_KI912149.1, read on the forward strand.
GTTGTAGTCTCGGTGACTCCCTGTGCCGCAAATAAAGACCTAGCTGCATTAATCAGCCGCTGTCGAGTTGAAATTATTTGATCGGACATAAATTAAATATGTAAGTGACACTTGCATTTAAATATTATCATTGCTAAGCTAAGGGATGTAAGTAGCACTTGCATCCTCTGTTCCTACTTTAGCGGTCTTCGCTAGGTTTTATAGAGGTTGTAGTGAGCGTTATCTTTGCGGGAGTTCAATTAAGCACGCTTTTTGCTTACTAAGAACCCTTCAAGTTTATTTACAGCATTCACGTCAAAGGAAGATTGATGACTACACGCTCAGCTATAGCTGAGGGTAAGCAACCGCTTGCTCTTAGCTGGATCAACGTGGCATTTTTTGGTACAGTTCATGCCTTAGCAATGCTCGCTCCTTGGTGTTTTTCTTGGTCTGCCTTGGGAATAACCATATTCCTGCATTGGTTGTTTGGCAGTATTGGTATTTGTTTAGGGTATCACCGACTTTTGACTCACCGAAGTTTGCATGTACCGAAATGGTTGGAATATGCGATCGCCACTTTAGGTGCTCTTGCCATTCAAGGAGGGCCAATCTTTTGGGTAGCAACACATCGATTGCATCATGCCCATACCGAGGATGAAGACAAAGACCCTTATTCTTCCCGGCGTGGTTTTTGGTGGAGTCACATGCTGTGGATTTTTTACCCACGTCCAGAATTTTTTGACAAAGAAACTTACAAAAAATTTGCTCCTGATTTAGACCGTGACCCATTCTATCGTTGGCTGGATCGCAACTTCCTGCTGCTGCAAATTCCTGTTGCTGTCCTTTTATATGCTTTGGGAGGATGGTCTTTTGTTGTCTACGGTGTCTTTCTGAGGGCAGTATTGCTTTGGCATACCACTTGGCTAATTAACTCTGCGGCTCACTTGCGCGGTTATCGTCATTTCCAGTTGCATGACAACTCTCGTAATCTTTGGTGGGCAGCACTTCTGACTTATGGAGAAGGTTGGCACAACAATCACCACGCTCACCCAAATGTAGCAAAAGCTGGATTGTCTTGGTGGGAAGTGGATATGACTTGGTGGGCAATTAAAGTTTTGCAGACTCTCGGTTTAGCTAAGAAAGTAAATGTTAGTAGTTAGTAGTTAGTAGTTGGTGGTTGTTCCAACCAACAAACAACAAACAACAATCAACAATCAACTACTAACTACCTTCCCAACTTGTTTGGAATACCTTCGCAACCGCCAGGAATTGTACCCCTGGTTTTTTCGCCACCCCAGGTGCAGCAGTAATGACGGTTAGCCTCAGACATCCGCTGAACGTCACTAAAATCTGCATTTTCTACCACAGCGCCAGTGTATTCGCCAGTGTTGTAGTTTGGTGGATGGGTACGGCTGCGAGGTGATGCGTTTTCTGCTGAACCATAGAACAAGCGAGTTGCATTCAAATCAGCACCATTGAGGTCAGCTTCATACAAAATGCAGCGGGAGAGGTTGGCTTTAACTAAGTCACATTTGCTGAGATTGGTACGGACAAGATTCGCTTCAGTCAGATCAGTCCACCGTAGATCCGTGCCAGAAAGATCTGCACCTGCCAGCATTACTCCTAAATCAATTACACGCACACCGTGAAGCCGATCTTCACAATAACCACCAATACCATCGAGAATCGGTCTACCAAGACGATGATCGCGTTTTAGGGGTGTGAGTAACTTAGAGCGGGAGAGAAAGCGGAGTACTTTCGCTTTGCCACTGCCATCTATACTACTAAGAATGGCAGCAGTCCGACCTTCTGCAAGCAGTCGTTCTTGAGGCCAATCTTCTAATAATCCCTCTTCGTCTAATACCAAGTCGGAAATTCCTTGAAAGTAAGAATCGATTGTCTGCTGCTGGGTAATGATATTTTGCTGGACTGTGAGTAGATTTTGTTGAATAGTCAGGTCTTTAGAAATAATGTACTGTCGCCAAGCGATGTAAACAGCGATGATGGCAATGAGAATTTGCCCCAAAGCACCAAACCATTCTGCCAGTGTCCCAGAAGCTTCCCAGTTAATTTTGCGTCCCACAGCAATCAGGATTTTACCCTCACCGCTATAATTAACCACACCAACTATTGCCACTATTATTCCCAACAAGGCAACTAGCAAAGCTTGTTCTTGACCTGAAAACCATTCCTTTGAGAGTTCTCGCACCCAAGGCCAAAGTATGGCTAAGGATAATAGCAAAGTCATCAAGGTTCCCACAACGCCAACAATCCAGTTATTGATGGCAAGCCCGATGATTGTAGTGGCGATCGCCGCTAGGGTCAGCAACAATGCCCTTGGTTTGACACTGACAGCTTTACCAGACCATTGCTTGACTCCAAATCGTCCTGTTTGTAAGGCGGCTGTATTTTGCGGAGATTGCAGTGAGGCAATGGCAGCCAAGGCTTGTTGCTTGACCAGTTCTTCTGGAGTTAAACCATTCTCAGAAGTATCATCAAAGTCATCTGGTTGCAAGTTTTGATCCGGATTTGGTTCTGCGTTAGGGACTGGAGATGAATTGGAATCAATCGACATGATTATATTTTGGCACCCGCATTCTCAGTTCAACAGCTGTTTTATAGTAGCTGTTGCAGGTTATAGACAGGCAATGTCTGCTATTCTTTTGAGGATAATTTTTCACTATCATATTTTGATTTTTTTATAGAAAATTCATCTTAAAGTACGTATATTTGCTGAATTATAAGTTATAGTAATAGCATAATCAAGTCTTTTCAAGTCTTTTTAGATATAGAATCAAGTATAAAGTTCATCTATCAAGGGCGTGTTGTTTTGTCTAGACAGTTCCCTTAAGGTACGCCCCTGCGCGTCTACAAACAGGAAAACCTGCCAAGGCAAAACTGGCTTCTTTAAATAGCTACCAAGAAAAAATATGCAATTAAATTGCATAGTCACATAAAATAAACCGTCTTTTCAGTAAAAACTGCAAAAATAGCCTTAGATTTCCGAAATTTCACAGAACCGCTTGTAATTATTAGTTATTGCCACACTATTAGATCAGTTACGAAGACTTAGAAGGAAGAAAGAGGAAAATATGAAGCGATATCTGGGATTTGCTAAGCAATTTTTGCTAGTGTTTACTCCGGTGGTAGCTACTTCTGCTTTAGCATCCCTACCCAGTCAGGCTGCTAGTCTTGCTTTTTCTGGAGAAAATTTAAATCTTACCAACTTCAGCGAGAATTTTTCGCTAATTGATAGACAAAATCAGGCTAATATAGATGCTTCTCCTTTTAGTGAGGATGCAGTTGTAATAGCTCAAAATATTGGTGTACAAACAAATTTCATACCTAATCCACCAGAAGCATCTACTAGTGTGGATTTGAGTTTTGTTAGAGGTTTAGGCTCAAGTTACTTAGGAACAGCAGACACTCTCGGAAAAATAGTCAGTAATTTCGATGTAGATGCTGGTGAATCATTTTCTTTTGACTTCACAGCCTCTTTAAATTTGGGAACATTAATTGAAGATGGGCTACCAACAGAAAATGCTAATGCCTCTGGAGATATATCCTTTTTGTTATTTGATACGAGTGATATACCTGAAGCCAATCTCTCAGACTTCGTAGCCTCTTTATTATCTGGCAATGACAACATTAATAGAAAACCTTTAGAGTACTTTTTACTCACTGGCAATGTAAATACTTTTGGAAATAACGATTTTCTAAAATACACAAAAAGCCAAAATATAACCTTCAATCAAGAATTGAAGGAATCTGACTTTGGTAGTAATGAAGAAACAGCGACAGCTTCTATAGGTGGTTCTCTAAAACGCTCTTTTGAGAATAAAACAAATCTAACATTAGTAGCAACCAGGCAAAGTAAAGTTAAAGTAGCAGTACCTGAACCTTCAACTTACCTAGGCTCACTTTTATTTAGTCTACTAATCGCCATTTCTATCAAAGCTAAACGTAAAGCAAAACGCTCAAAATTTGTTTCATTAGCAAAAGACTAAATAGATACAACATTGCATTAAGTTCGCGCGCGAAATTCTTGACCAAGACTCTGCGATACTTTGCGTTTACCTTTGCGCCCCTCTGCGTTTTAAATCCTACGCTTTTACGCAAAGCTGTACTAAGAAAGGGGAAATCATCTCAAAGCCCCCTTAATAAAAAAGCCCTTATTGCCTTAGACTTTGAAGGTAATATTGTTTTGCTGCAAAATAGTTAGTAACTTCTGCGGGAGTAAGCAATATCACTGTTGTCTCTGGTCGGATTGGGTGTAATAAAGCGTTAAGACTACATTGTGAACTGCTTGCTTTTCTATATACGCACTCAGAACTAACACCAGGTATCCGAAAGTAATCGCCGATTTGTAGTTCTTGAAAAGTCATTCAGAGAGAATATGTGTTTTTAGACGTTTACAAGTACCATCCCACTAAATGAAAACTTACGACTGGATCGCGATCGGTGCTGGCTTTACGGGTGCTGCACTCGCCTACGAACTAGCGAAAACTGGCTTTTCAGTACTTTTGTTAGAGCAATGTGCAACTTCACGCAATGCTACTCGCTATAGTTATGGTGGTTTAGCTTTTTGGTCTGGTACTACTCCCCTAACTCGCCAATTGTGCGATGAGGGAATGGCGCGTTATCAAGTTCTGTCGCAAGAGTTAGATGCTGATATCGAGTTTCGCGAGTTAGATTTATTGCTGACTATTGCAACTGACATCGATCCAAAAGTTGCGGCTGCTTCCTACGCTCATTTTGCCATTCCTCCCAAATTGCTTAGTGTTAACGAAGCCTGGGAAATGGAACCTTTATTAAATAGAAAGGCGATCGCTGGTGCTTTAACGGTCAAACACGGTCATATCAACCCTGAAAAAACAGCACAAGCTTACATTCAAGCTTTTCTGCGGGCTGGGGGTGAAATGGAAATTACGGAAGTGCAGAACCTCACCCCCAACCCCTCTGTGCGAGCAGAGAGGGGAGTAGGTATCGCGATCAAAACAACTACTGGAAATTACTACGCTGCTAACGTTGTTGTTTGTGCTGGCGGACTCAGCCGACAGTTATTAAAAGCATCTGGTATACCTGTACGGTTGTATTTCACCCATGCAGAGATGATTGAAACTCCGCCCGTTGAGGTGCAATTACATACCCTGGTAATGCCAGCTAATCTTAAACGCTTTCAATTAGAGGCAGAGTCTAGCGTTGTGGATGAATTATGGAATGAACCAGGAAATGAACCCATAGCGCCGATTTTAGATGCGGGTGCAATTCAGTTTCAAGATGGTAGTTTGCGCTTGGGTCAAATTAGTCGTGTTCTCACCGATCCCAACGCTAAGGTGGACTCACAGGCAAGTGAAAGTTGGTTGAGGCAGAGTATAGGGGAAGTGTTGCCAGCTTTGGCTAAGCTGCCGGGGAGGTGGCATCATTGCTTAGTGGCATTTAGTAGCGATCGCCTTCCCTTAATTGGTGCTATCCCTGAATTTCAGGGTATCTATGTGTTTTCTGGATTCAGCAATCCCCTAGTCATTGTACCTCCTTTAGCCCAGCGCTTTGCTCATTGGGTATCGGGACAGGAAGATGAAGTTATTACCCAGTTATATCCTGCAAGGTAACAATAATTTCAGCAACTTTAACTACGCTATGCACAAAGGCTGTATCGCCTCTTAGTCACTTAACTAAATCAAAGTATATTGACATTCTTGTTTACATCATTTAGTGTAAACATAAAATGATGTAAAGTGAAGAAGGCAGAAGGCAGAAGGCAGAAGGTAGGAATTTAGATGGGGCTTCAACCCCACCTAATTCCAAGCCACCAAATCTTCGATTTTGGTGGGGGACTTCAACCCTTGCTCCCTTCGGTCGCGAGAAGTTCGAGGGCAGAAACCTTCTGCCTTCTGCCCTCGAACTTCTGCCTTTCTTGTTAAATACATGAACTTTGAAAGCGTGCGTCAGTGGCAGGGAACTGCGGATGCACTTACAAAAGAACTTAAACGCCAGATTGAACACCTCAGACTGTCAGTAGAACCACCAGCCTTGCGAACCGTTCGGGCATGGAGAGCAAAGCAAATTCTATCGCAACCCAAAGGTCAAGAATTTGGATTTCGTCAGATTTTAGAGGGATTAGCAACAACTTTACTATTAAAGAAGGGTTGGACATTGGCAGCGATCGCTCAAGTATTGCCTTCTTTCTCTGAAGAAGCTTTAGAGAGGCAAATTCTTGCAGAGGCTCAAGATCAAGACCCGACATGGCTACCTGCAATTCCAGCAACCTCTTTGCCGTTACCAACTGGACACCGCCCAGCGATGGATCTGGCTGAAGATGCCGTAGTGCTGTTAGCACAGGGAATTCTTCGCCAATATGAGCGGGTGCTGCCAGGGCAACAAATTGTCCGTCAAGAGGATAGTAGCCTGCCTCCAGAACTCTATCAAGCAATGTGCAAATTGGGTCGTCTATATATTGAAGAAGGACAATGCGATCGCGCAGCTTGTGTACACACTGTTTTGGATAACGCACGCTACCCTCTTGGTTCCGATCGTTGGGGATTAAAAATTTTTAGCCAATCAGACTTTCGCTTTTCTAACGCAACTATTATCGATCCAGATTTGCGAGTTCCCACCTCAGACTGTGCAGAGATTGCCAACCTCAGTGGGGGTTTTGGGGAAAATAATGTCATTGAACACCGCCTTTATACTGACTTATGCGACGCGACTGAACGGTTGGGCGGTCGCCGCCAGCACAAAGCTTACACTGCACTACGAGAGTTGTTTGGTAGGTATTCCCTGATAGGACAACGCCAACTATTAGATTACTTGGTTGACAATGACTTAACTCCTTTACAGGGAATGATCGTTGAGAAATTTTTCGACCTAGTACCAGATATTTGGCTAATTGATGGTTTAGCACACCGTTGTGCATACTGTCGCACACTCATGCGACCTCATCCTAACAATAAACTTTTTGCACAAGGGCGCTGTCCCATTCGTCAGTGTATTGGCCATGAATTGCCAAAAGTATCTGAGACACTAAACCCCAACAAAGATATTGTACGAATTGCCAAGCCGCAAATTCTCACCTACTGGACAGGCCCAGCAATTGACGAATTAGCCATTTTTGATACAGCCAAACAAAGTAATCTCAACGCTGAACTTTATCCAGAGTCGGATTTATGCGATATAGCGATTAATGAAAAAGCAATTGGGATTGATGCTAAGTCCTACACAAGTCCAGTGACTCTAGCTTTGCGGCTCAATCGTAGTATTGGCGGGCTAATTTACTATCGTCGTCGGATTTTGGCTGTGAGCGATCGCTTAATTGAGGATAACCCAAGTTACATTTCTACTCTCAAATCAACCCTTGATAAAAAAGACGATCCAGCCAGTTTAGAAATTATGTCAGTTTCCTCCGTCATTGAGTTTTTAAAGAAGATGCCGTATGCGAACCAAACCTAAGTTTTGGAAAGGTGCAGAGCGAATTTGCTGGCTTTGCGTCTTCATGGAAGAATTTATCGGTACTAATTCGCTGGAGTATGCACCAGTAGTCATGTCAGGCATGGCCAGCATTTTAAATGCACCTGCATTTGAAAAAGCCCGTCAAGCTATCTTCAATATGCGGCAGATGTCACTGGCATATGTTACAAACCAGTCAGTTAAGCACGGTATTGCTCTTTATAACAATTATCATTACTGCAACAATACTAAAGGGTCGTATGAAATTGATATTGAAACACTTCACTTTAAAAGAACAGACCCTTTAGAAGATTCTTTAATTACACAGGCGCGGCAAATTCTCAGTACCCCTTTGCCATACGAGACGTATGGTTTTACAGTTGCCGATCCTCGTCAAGCGATGGCTGTTGCCTTAGGTGAAGAGTCAACTGCCGTGCAGTTACCTATTCCTCGTATCACTGCCCCGATTGCTGCACATCGCACACATTCCCTCAACCGCAAACCAAAAGGGAAGATTCGCATTCCTCTAAGAGAACTGCGCGATTTGGCTATTGAGATGGACAGGCGTGAACAAGATTCTGAACGACGACCTGGTAATTGGGCGGATCGGTTTGAACGCTTTGACCTGATGGTATCGGAGGCGGGAAAAGGACTGCGGAAAGAAGATGATGTCTTGGAATTAGAAGACATCAAGCACTTAATTGGTTTGCCTGGGTCAGGTAAAACAACCTTGCTTGTGTTGATTGCTGTTTGGTTGGGGCTACATGACTATAAAGCAATGTTTGTGTTTCCCTCCATCGAAGTTGCTAGACAGTACATGGCTGATTTGGCATTTCATCAAGTTAAAGTGGGAATGCTTGTTGGTCAAGGTGATGAAACTCGTCGTCGCCATGCAGACAATATTGCAGAAGCGATCGCCGCTACAGGAAATAATGGTGGTTTTGCTTACACCTTAGAACAGGCAGAAGTTTTTGGCATGAACTGCGTCCTGCCAGCTTTTTCTACTGCGGATATGTCTCTGTGGGGCTTTGGTTACGCACCTTGCAACGAGATATTGCAAGGAGGAGGGAAACAGGGAAAGCTGAAAAAATGCCTGTGTCCCTTATGGACAATGTGCGGTCGTAATAAAGCACAGCGAGATTTATTGGATGCGAATATTTGGGTTGGTCATGTGCGATCGCTCGATACTGAAATATCACCTCATGCAACTTACGAACAAATACGATATTTTGAATTAATTGCCCGTACCTTTGACGTAGTTGTTTTCGACGAAGGCGACATGGTGCAGAACGTCTTAGATAATTATGGGGCAGCAACTTTAAGTATTTCCGGCTCAGAGCGATCGATTCACCGAGTAATTCTCGAACAAATTCATAACCGCTTTGCTCGTGGTGAAAACTATCGACTATTTGATCGGGATATAGAACTTTACAGTCGTGACTTAGCGGAATTTGGCAATCATAATACCTCTTTGATTACCACCGTTCATAACATGTCTGGATCGCGGGTAAGAGAACGCTACGAAAATCAATTGCTGACTGTATTACGGATTGTTAGCGAACTATTGAATAGTGTTAACAAAACTAATAGGCAAGATGAGATTGATGAACAAGAAGTCAAAAGAGAAGTTACCAAAAGTCGAGCGTTAGCTGAATTTTGGGAAAAAGCAGCATATAACGCCTTTTACGAGCGCACAGGTGTTAATAACTCTCAAGATTTTAAAGCAGATTTTTGGCCTCAGACTATAGGCATAAACCGAGAAACCTTAGAACACGAATGGAAGACTCTCATTCATCATTTCCGCCGTTACCTAGCTGAAAATCTCATTAAGCATCGTGATGCGATCGTCCAAGAAATTATTGAATTATTTTTCAAGCTCTGTTTTCCGGATCATCAATTAACCATAGAAGCAGAGGATTTAATTAAATTACTTATAACTGTTACATTCGTAATTTTGGGTTATCAGCGAATTGTACCAGGGACAAGAACAATGCTTGCAGAAGGTTTCATTCGTGAATCCATTATGGAATCAACTGCATCACCAGAACTCAGAAAATTCATTCCAGAAAGTATTTTAGGTTCATTTTCTGGTGTGCAATATAGTTTTTTCAAAGCACTAACAACGCGGACTGCTGCCAGAAATGTGGAATTATCTTACATTACATTTGTAGGTGCACCTCGGATGTTAATGCACCGCTTTCATAGGTTGTTAGCAGCAGATGACGGACAAACAAGTCCAACCATTTTAATTACCTCAGCCACATCATTTTTACAAGCAAGTCCCGCTTACCACATTAACGTCGATCCCCATTATTTACTCAAACCACGTCAGCCAGAAAATAATAAATCAGCAGAAAGCATTTATCGTTTCAAATGGTTTTCAGATAGTCAACGTGGCGATCAACCTCTACTATACAGCGGTGCTGGCGATCGCGACATTCAAAAACGTAATCTTGAGCGTATGGTAGATGCTCTTGTGAAGGGAGGAACGACTAAATCTGAAATTTATAAGTCCATCCGTAGATTCGATGTGAAGTTTGATATTCATCGCAAAGCTGCTTTAGTTGTCAATAGTTATGACCAAGCTCGCCAGATCAAGAAATATATCAATGACTATTATCCTGATGTTGGTAGGCATACAAAAGCAGTTGTTAATTCTCTAAGAGACGGAGAACAACCAAAAGATTTTGTCACTTCTGCTCAGTGTGAAGCATTGGGAGATGATGAAAATTGTCATATTTTAATTTTTCCCATGCTGGCAATTGGTAGAGGTGTCAACATCGTTTTCACCAAAGGGGAAAGAAAACTAGATGCAGCAATTGGCTCGATTTACTTCCTCACTCGTCCTCACCCTACCAAAAATGATATGCAGCTTTTGTACAGCTTAGCAGGACGAGCAACACAAGAATTTGATAGTCGAGTTTTTAGTGAAACAGAAGATTTGAATGCAATAGCAAAAGTTTGGCAGCAATCAAGAAAAGACCTGTGGCGAACTGCCAATAGATTGTTACGAGAACCCTTAATGGCAAGCCGTTTGGGGTCTGAACTATTCAAATCATTTACGGCTAATCAAATGGTAGCTATTCTGCAAACAATTGGTCGAGGAATGCGGAATGGATGCCCAGTATCAGTTTACTTCGTCGATGCAGCTTGGGCGAAAAAATCAGCAGAAGGGAAACCCGACTCTGGGCGAGATAGTATGCTGGTTCAGATGCGAATAATTTTAGAAGAATGTGTTAACCATGAAGACCCTGTAATTCGTGAAATTTATCAAGAACTTTATGGCGCATTTCTAAAATCTTTACAACGCATTCAAGGAGTAATTTATTCCAACGAACTAAATTCGTTAGAAGAATCTGCGGATGAAGATGAAGGTTTTGATGAGTTTTCAGCACTATTGGAGATGTAAAAATGATTAACAATTTTGATTATGAAATGGAATTGGAAAAAGATTTATTTGCAGAAGAGGAAGACGAAGATAATGAAGGTGATTTGGTTTCAGATACATTGTATATTCAGCCAGGCGCAATCAAACCAATTGCAAAATTTCCTTTAGCTTTCACAGTATCAGATAAACTACCTCCAATTATCGTAGAGGGTTCTAATCTTACTTGGACAAAAGCAGGTTTGCAATGTTTTGACGAGATTCAACAAGGAGCTAATGTCAAAAATCTTCCTTATGGCTCATTGCGAAATTTTCTACAAATAGTGCTAAAAGATGCAGCACGAATTGAACCAGAGGTAGGTCTTAGCAAATATGCCTTGAATTATGCTAAAGGCGATCGCGTACCAGAACCTTTTGTTTACCTTACTGGTGGCGATGAAGAAGAAATAAATAAAGTGCTTCGCCCAATTATTAATGATTGGTTCACCAATTATCTCAAACCATTTGCTGAAAAGGAGGATATATCAATAAAGATTATTAACCGCTTGGAAGATTTGCAAGAAAGAGGAGAGTTAATAAAAGTTTCTCCATTCAAATCTCAAGTCTTACCTTGGGGTTGGAATAAACAGACGGATACAACTCAACCTAAAGATAAATATGCGTATCGAATGCTTGCAGATTATGTGGCTCGTCAAATTGCTGGACAGGTTATTTTTCCAGGTTTAGGGCTGATGAAACGTGTTATTTTCAGCAATGGTACATTTACCTCTGGTATTGCAGAACTGATTACAGATCCGATCACCTTACAGAACAAAAAGGGAAAATTCAGTTTTGTAGTGAGATTGGAAGTTATTACTTATCCATCTTTACATCAACCTTTATTACAAGTTGAGGTTTCTAAACGTCGCTGGTTCACTCAGTTAAAAGCTCCTGAATATGACCGTAGGAATATTAGCGGTTTCATATTTTATAAAGACTATTCTGAACGCGCTTTTAGCTATCAAGTAAAATGCGAACGGGATAAAAACAACAAAAAGGGGAAAAATAATAAGCAAGAGAAAATTAAATGGATTTGGAAAACAGATAAAGATTTTGAAATATTGCGGAGATAATTGAATATAGGTCCATCTTGTGATGGACAAGAAATCGCATTAGGTTTAGCTTCTACTGATAGCTGTGAGGTACTTCTTACTTACCGTAATGGACTTCAAAATAATTCAGAAGACGACGAAGAAACTTCAGAAAAATACGGTATTGAAACAGGTGTACCAGAGATTGATAAATTAGATGCGTTTGAGGCGATCGCTAAAATCCTTAAACCATTAGGAATCGAAATATTCAATGGTTACACAAAAATACCATCTAAGCACAACCTGGATGATACAGCATCTCGCATGATTAATCTTCCTACACTGCTTGGTGGTGTTTTGGAAGCTCTTGAAACAAATACTAACTTGGAATTTACTCCCAAATATCTTGATCAACTCAATGATAAACAAATTGATGATTTGCTAAGTAAATACTTTAACATTCGTTTAGAAGGGATTGATTGGGGAAGAAAAGCTCTTCAATTCAGCCAACGTACAAAAAATCAGACTGATGAACTTCAAGGCATCATTCAGGCAAACCAAACAGCAATGCAGCGATTGTATCTCAATGAACAACCCTTATTATTTATCTTTTATGAAGCTCATTTACAAACAGAAGCGAAACTATTGCAGAAGGTTACTCAAATTTTGTGGGGAGACACACTTGAAATAGAAATTAATCGCTTGCCAGAAGATACCCACGGGTCACAAGAAGCTTTACCAGGAGAAGAGTTGAAAGCTAAAGAGCGATCGCGTAAGCGAATTGAAGCATGGGAATCTACTGCACAACAGATTAAAAAGCTCAATCAGCCAACTTTCTGCTTAGTAATGGCGCGGAAGTTTTACCCAGATCCTACTGGTCAAAAAACTGCTAAACCTGATGATAAAGTTAATAAACCCTCAACCCGCAAAGCATTAGCAATGGCTGGTGCTGGTGTGCAGTTTCTACTACCTATTGCAAAGACACGAAAAACAAACCGTCTTAAACTTGCAGACTTTTTCCATCGGATGCAGTCAGCATTAAAAGATTTAATCTTTGCTCATTCTGGTTGCATTGATGATATCAAAGAAAAAGTTGATAAGTATCTGCAAAATATTCCACCAGAAGCGAGACCAAAAGAAATTATTGCCATTACAATTGTCCGTAAACAAAGGGGTCGCGCTCGTGAAAAAATTGAAAATACATTTTTACCAATAGCAATACGTCTTAATGTAGATACAGGGAAGTGTGAGTTTTGCTGTGCCTACGAGAAAGGAAACGGTATAGATATCAGTCCTTGGACTAGTTTTCCTGATGCACTCGCTTTTATTTCGCAACTTACTCCTATCAAACTGGCTGATAAAGATGAGGTACGCAAGACTCGATTCATGAAATTTGTGAAACAAATTGTTTCCAATTCTGTGGAAGAAAAAGCGCAACCGTTAGTGTTAATTGATTCTTCCAACTGTGTCCAACTATGGTCTTGGCTTAAAGATGTTGAGATTAATGCTAATCAAATTAACCTCGGTCAGCAGTATGAGCATATGCAAGATGAATGGCAAGGCGCACGTATAATTCGTATTCGTCAAGAACTGGCTCCTGGCATTATTGAGAAAAAAGCCAGACATATAATAGAGACTTCTGTAGAAGATACCAGAACTAAAGAAGAACTAAAGAAACTGCCACCTGCGCTAGAAATTCCTTCAGCATCTAGTGCAACAGGGTTATTCCGACTCAGCGCGACTAACAAAACTAGATGCGTAGCTTATCTATCTGTGGCGCGTGAATTACCACATCAATATTCCCGTGGACAAAGTTGCTATCGTCCAACCTACACCCTAGTCAAAAAAATTGATGATTCAAAAGAGCCAATTTATAACAAAGCTGGGTTACAGGTACATCAACTCACTAAACAAGCTCCATTTGTGGCTCGCTGGCCTACTGCCAATCCTCTTGAGATTGTCGTTACCTTGCGTCAACCAGAAGATAACCCTGATGACCTAGCTGCCCTTGTGGAATCACTGCGCTACGGCTTTGGTCACTACAGCGATTGGACAGCACTACCTGCTCCCTTATTTTTTGAGCGCGTTGTGCGGGATTACATCAGCGATTTTGCGATCAAAGATGAGGATGTTGAAGCGGAGTCAGACTTATAGAAAACAATTAATAAAGTTTTCGTAGAAGTGACGACAAGCTGCAAATTTGGACATCTTGTAAAGAACTATTTGTCTCTTTGTGTCTTGGTGTCTTGGTGGTTCAAGATTTTTTAACCACCAAGGCACTAAGACACCAAGTATTTTTAAGACAGTCTAATAATAAGTACTAATTTAAAGTATAATCAGCCTTCTATTTTGATATCACTTGTATCTGAAGCTAAAAGTTCTGTAGCTTCTTTTAAAAGCTCATGTTGTTCCTTTTGAATTTCTGAAAGTCTATTTGAAATTACTGCTAATCTTTGTTGTTTATCTTTGTCAAACAGTTGAGCGTCAGCTAATGGTAAAACTGTTAAATTAGCAGTTTGTTTAGAGCCTACTAGTTGTTTCAATGCTAAGCTGCCAATTTTAGTAAATGATTGAAAGCTAACATTAATAATAGCAAAAAGTAATTTAAAAGGGATTTGTAAGATTGACCAACTAGCTGTTTCAATCAACCTAACAATTGCTTTGATAATACTCCCAAGTATGGCTAAGACAAACAGCAGAATTATGAAACTTACAATTGGGTGATTAACTGCCCATCCAAAGATTTGTAATAGTCGGAAAATATTAGGATGTTGCTCAAGCCAAGCACTCACTGAAGAATTAATTGCTGTTTGAATGGCTGTTGATGTTGTATTCTGAATTTGCTCAGCACTTTGTGTCCACGACTCCCCTACTTGCTGTGTTGAGTTAGTTAGGGAGTTGACACTTTCGCTGACAAAATTTTTTGCCTGTTGCAAGCGTTGCGACAATCTATCAGGCCAATTTATGTTAATTTGGAGTGTCATAGAACATTTTACAAAGGCTGAAATTTAACCCGCAGTCCATCCTTAGGGCGACTAGTGGGAATTCGTACTTTCTTTAAACTTTGATTAGGTAAAATTTTCCACTGGTAGCCGCGTAGTAGGTGGGCGGCAATTATTTTCATCTCCATCTTTGCAAATGCTATCCCCACACAGATGCGCGGCCCACCACCAAAACCAATTAAACTGAAAGGACGTTGTTTGTTTTCTTGCCGTTCGGGGCTAAAGCGATCTGGATCAAAATTTTCTGGTTGAGAATAGATTTCTGGTACACGGTGAGTTTCTGGAATTGCATATACTAGTTGCCAGCCAGTCGGCACATGGAAGCCTTTAAACTCAAACTCCTTAATTACTCCACGAAATCCACCTCCTACAGATGGATGTAGTCTTTCAACTTCCATCAATACCTGATCTAAATAGTGCATTTGCCCTAATTTTTCTAAAGTCAAAGCGTCCCCATTAGCAAATTGCATCTGTTCTTCTCTAGCGCGTTGCATTACCTCTGGGTGACGGGCTAATTCTACACACAGCCAAGTTAGCATTGAGGTTGTAGTTTCATGTCCGGCAAAAAGCAACAGCACTGCTTGGGCAATGAGTTCCTTTTCACTGAGGCTGTTACCTTCTTCATCCCTTGCTTGGATTAAGAGACTGAGGGCGTCTTTGGTAGGGTTTTTTTGGCGTTCTCTGATAACTTTAGTTACATGCTCTAGAATTTGATTGCGGGCTGCTATGGCTTTCCCAAATTGCGTAAATGGTAAAGCTAATGGATTGATAGAAAATAATCCATTCGTCAGCGTTGTAAATAATTTGCTCAGACGTGCAGACTCTGCGTCTGTTTGAGTACCTAGTAACAGTTCGCTAGCAATATCAAATGTCAACTTCTTGAACTCTGCCAACCAGGCAAACTCCTGTTTTTGTTTCCACTTTTTCAAATAATTCTCTGTAATTCTCTCCATTGTGCCAATATAATTTGCCAACGCTGCACCGTGCATTGCTGGCATAATTAAACGGCGTTTGCGCCGATGTTCCTCTCCATCCATGAGAAATAGCGATTCACCCAAGAGTACTTTAAAATTATTGGGCCATCCCTCACGCCAAGAAAAATGATCCATGTGGCTAGAAAGGACAAATTCAGCAGCTTCTGGCCCTACCATAAACACAGTAGACCTGCCAAAAATATGGCTTTTAAAGATAGACCCATACTGCTTATAGCGCTTTTCTACAAATTTAAGGTCAGACACAAACGAAAGTGTTTCACCTAACAGAGGTAGACCAAAGCTTCCAGGTGGGATTTGATAGTTTTTCATTTGTTAAATTACTCCCAGGCAACAGTCAGCGAAGAGTTAAATTATTAATATGTTCATTAACATTAATAAACTATACTGACACATTAACTCCAGTTCAGACTTATTTACTCAACGAATGTGTTATATTTTACTAAAAAACACTGGAATCATACTAGTTACAGTCTGCCAAAATTACTTGAGTATTGGTAACAAATAGAATTTATACTAACTAATTAAATATTTTAAAAGCAGATGCTATTTATTTACACTTCAAACGTCTGACAAACAGTCATTAATCAAGTAAAGACAAAAAAGAGTTTGATAATGCTTAGGTAAAGATAATGACACCAAAGGAATTCCAGCAATTGATTGAAAAACAGCAAAAATGTCCCGAATCACCACCACAAGCGCTACAAGCTTTGTGGTATGACTACAAAGGTAATTGGGACAAAGCGCATGAAATCGTCCAAAATGCTGGTGATGCTGACAGTGCCTGGGTTCATGCCTACCTGCACAGAAAAGAAGGAGATTTAAGTAATGCCCGTTACTGGTACAGACGCAGTAACAAGCCAGAATTTCATGCTGGGCTTGACAAAGAATGGGAGCAAATTGCTTCTGATTTGCTGATAAAGGTAAAAGAATCATGGATGCCGATGAACTAAAGCGGCGTTATGCTGCTGGAGAGAGAGATTTTACTGGTGTCAATTTGACTGGAGCCAAGTTAATTGGAGCGAATTTAGTGGGCATTAATTTGTATGCAGCAGACTTGAGTGGCGCGAACCTGGCTAAAGCTAAATTATGGGGTTCTAATTTGGGTGGAGCAAACCTGGCCAAAGCAAATTTAACTAGAGCTAACCTCAGCGGTGCAAAGTTGATAGAAGCGAATCTTCGCGGAGCCAAACTACACTATACTAAGCTGTTTGGAGCGAACTTAACAGGAGCTTGTTACGATGACAGTACCAAATTTTCTTATGGTTTTAACCCGCTAAGTAAAAATATGCGGAAGATGTAAAGTCAAGTTTTTCTGGTCGTAGATCGAGAGTAGTGATATTGATTTTGATCAAATAGCTGGGGATGCAATGGCATGGGAAAGATGAGGTAATTGACAATCAACTTGGTAATTTATTTTTGCTAAAACAAGTTGAATTGAAGCTTTACTAGTTTCCCAAGAATTTTCTATTAAATACTCAGCACAAGTTGCCAAAGTGTCTATGCTGCCAGGAGCTAGCTCTAGCAAAACTTCTAATAGTACCTCAATAATAATTGGCTTCCAGTAGACTAGCATGGACTTACTCCAACAGCATCCTGACTATGAATACAATTGGATGAGGGCAAATTATGCATAGACTGGCTTTGTTTTATAAAAAAAATTTGTCCGATATCAAAAAATACGGTTCTGTTAAGGTTGCCATCCCCCCTAACCCCCCTTTTTAAGGCAGGGCTGTTTGATACCCTAAAACATGTAAAATTGCAAGTGTTGAAGGCATCCACTATGCTTAGTATTAGTGTTTGTCAGAATGGGCACCATGAGTGGATATGTTGGGTATCGTGCATAGGGAGATTTTGCTCATAGGCATCGTCGAACGTTGATCAAGATATTTGACATTCAAAAACGGTGAACCATTCTTGTTTGACTGCTAAACTTTATAGTAATTCAAATAAACGACTCACTACGGAATTATACTGAAGAGTTTAATTCAGGAAAATTTTGCCGTAAATTTTTAAATTTTTTGTTTCAACTTTATGAATCCTAGGGTAGCGAAGTTCAGGATTTTGCAAAGTTACGGTAATGCTCCTAGCGGAAAAAAATGTTTGTAGTTAAATTAAAAACATACTAGAGCAGCTGTTCCACCTCAACTAGCCTAATTGCGCGATGAATTGCTTTTCTAATCCAAAGATATCGAGTATTCACGCAGATATTTTAAAGCAAACTCAGCTTGGTAAGCTTTGTGGTTCCTCAAGGTTATTTCGCGATCGCTACGAAATTCTCAAAATTTTGGGTAGAGGTGGTTTTGGCATCACGTTTTTAGCCAAAGATGCAGTCTTACCTGGGAACCCTTTGTGCGTGATTAAATTGCTTTGTCCGAAGGTAACTAGTTCCAAAAGTCGGGAACGCGCTTGCAAGCACTTTCAAAAAGAAGCAAAAATCTTAGCTCAGCTTGGGAGTCATTCTCAAATTCCCATGCTTTTGGACTACTTTGAAATTAATGGAGAATTTTACTTAGTTCAAGAGTACGTGCGAGGCTCTAATTTGGCATGGAAAGTGAAGCGCAACGGCCCTAAAAATGAAGTTGAGGTGAAGCAGTTTTTGCAAGAAATGTTATCGGTGTTGCAGTATGTCCACAAACATCATGTCATTCATCGGGATATTAAGCCTCATAACTTGCTGCGTTCTGAGGATGATAAACGGTTGGTATTGATTGATTTTGGTGCAGTTAAAGAAGAATTGCTTGACGTTGCTGAAAGTACCATGCATGAATCAGCCAACACCCATTTTGTCGGAACGATGGGATTTGCACCTCCAGAACAGCTTTCCCTGCGTCCTGTTTATGCTAGTGATATTTATGCTGTGGGTGTGACTTGTCTTTATCTGTTAACGGCAAAATCACCTTTAGAATTTGACCAAGATTCAAACACAGGTGAGTGCGGTTGGCAAACACATGTCAATCTCAGCGAGCATTTCGCCCAAATGTTAAATAAAATGCTCAAAATCTCTTTGGAAGAACGCTTTAAGTCTGCTGATGAGGTAATTTGGGCTTTAGGCATGGAATCGTATTTGCCAACTTTAACTAACTGTTTAAGCACCCAACGCCTTAGAAGTGATACTAAAACTACAAATAAGGATATTTCTAATCAATACTTGTCACCTGTAGCAAGAACTGCAAACGCTATCCGGGAATGGCGAGTAAAGTTAAAGACAAGAAACTCGAACGAGCAACGAAAACTTCATATGTCTTAGGTATCAAATTAACAATTTTATTATCACAATCGACAAACAATAAATACATTCAGGTGCTTTTTGAATATGTTTGCTGTCAGCAGTAATCAAAAACCATGCGTTTTTATTAATACCTAATTAACTTGATATTTGCTTATCAGTAATAGATCGTTTTACAGTCAGAAAATTCACATAATTTTTTAATCGAGATTTAGTATAATACGGGAGACGGTTAATCCTAATTCAGAAAATTTTCGGGGCAACCTTAGCATAATTTATTACGCAGTTGTAATTTTTTTGATAATGATCTGCTGCCTGAATCCCGATTGCCCACACCCCCTTAATCCTGACGGAAAGCAGTTCTGCCAAACTTGCAACCGCCCGCTTACACCTCTGTTGCGGAATCGCTTTCGCGTTATTCGAGTGCTTTCAGATGAGGGGGGGTTCGGTAGAACCTATCTAGCAGAAGATATGGACAAGCTCCAAGATCGCTGCGTGATTAAGCAATTAGCCCCAAAATTCCAAGAAAGTTGGGCCCTCTCTAAGGCGATGGATCTATTTCAAAGAGAGGCGCAACGACTGCAACAACTTGGAGAACATCCGCAAATACCAACTTTATTGGCTTACTTTGAAGAAAATACTTATTTGTACTTAGTACAGCAGTTTATTGACGGACAGAATTTGTTAAAGGAGTTGCAACAAAAAAGGGGGTACAGCGCTAAGGAAATTCGAGAAATCTTGCTAGATTTACTACCTGTTCTGAAGTTTATCCATGAACGAGGAGTTATTCACAGAGATCTCAAGCCACAGAATATTATCCGTCGTAAAAGCGATGGTCGCTTGTGCCTGATTGATTTTGGCTCCTCAAAACAGTTGACGGCAAGAGTGCAGTTACAAATGGGTACTTCGATTGGTTCACACGGTTATTCCGCAATTGAACAAATCAGAGATGGTAAAGCTTACCCAGCTAGCGATTTATTCAGTTTGGGAGCGACTTGTTTTCATTTACTCACCGGAACTTCTCCCTTTAAACTTTGGACAGAACATGGTTATGCTTGGGTTCAAGATTGGCGGCAATATTTAAAAAGTGCCATCAGTGATGATTTGGCTGAGATAATTGACAAACTATTAAAAAAAGATGCTCATCAGCGCTACCAATCCGCTGAGCAAGTCTTAAAAGATTTGGTTCCCAAACAACAGCCATCACTCTCAGCCCAAGCTGCAAATTCGTTTGTAATTCTTCCACCAACTCAACAGCCATCTGTACCCAGAAAATACGCATTGCTAAGAAATTTATTCTTAGTGGGTTCTCTGATTATGTTGCTGGTATTGGGAGAATTTTTTTATCGGCAATCGCATCAGTTGGGAATCAATGTTTCCTCTGGCTTCGGTCAACCTAACAATACACCAGCCAACACTGACGCAATGCTTCCTCAGTCCTCTAAAATTCCTTTGGGCAACTTTTATTTAGCACACACCTTCAAGTCGCCTTCTAGATCTGTTTTGTCCGTTGCCATTAGTCCAGATGACAAAACGATTGTTAGTAACAGTGGTGACACGATCAAACTATGGAGTTTAGCTACAGGGCAGGAAATTTCTACCCTCACTGGGCATAGCGATCGCGTTAATGTCGTGGGAGTGACTCCAGATGGACAAACCCTTGTGAGTGGCAGTGAAGACAAAACCATCAAATTGTGGAACCTTGCCAGAGGACAGGAAATTCGTACCCTTGATGGGCATTCCAACTCAGTTCATACCATTGCTATTAGCCCGGATGGCAAAATTCTAGCTAATGGTAGCGATGACAAAACTATCAAAGTTTGGAATCTGACAACAGGAGAGGAAATTCGCACTCTCAGGGGGCATTCTTCCTGGGTTAGGTCTATGGCCTTCAGCCCGGATGGACAAACCCTGGTTAGTGGCAGTCGTGACAAAACTATCAAAGTTTGGAATCTGACAACAGGAAAGGAAATCCGCACTCTTGATGGACATTCCCAGACTGTGACATCTATTGCCATCACCTCAGATGGCAAAACCCTAATCAGCGGCAGTGATGACAAGACGATTAAATTATGGAATCTCAAAACTGGAGAAGAAATCCGTACTCTCACTGGGCACTCTGGTGGAGTTCGATCCGTCGTTATCAGTCGAGACGGGCAAACTCTAGCTAGCGGTAGTGGCGACAAGACGATTAAATTGTGGAATCTCAAAACCGGAGAAGCAATTCGCACCCTAGCGGGACATGGCGATGGGGTTCAATCCCTCGCTTTTAGCCAAAACGGCAACATCCTCGTTAGTGGTGGTTTTGACAACACCATCAAGATTTGGCGATTATCAAGTTAATCGATTCTTCATATGACTACAAAGTAATGTTAAAAGTTTGGCAAGAAATCAGAAATTCAACCGATCCGATGGGTAAATAAATTTATTCCCAAAAAACAATATAGACTCTCTGGTTTGTGAATCTCACAACAAGAGAGCGATGCAACTGCGGAATTTGCAATGCCTGTACAAATGAGTTACTCAAAAATTAAAGTTCTAACGGGTGCGGCGATCGCGCTGATGGGATTTGGAGGAGTTTTGGTTTGGGAAACCCCTGGTGTAACCACTGTATCCTCATCCTCTCAAGGCGACAACCAGCAGACAAACTCAGCGTGGGCAAATTTGAACCTTGCTCACACCCTGAAAGGACATTCTGATGTAGTTTGGGCTGTCGCCATCAGTCCAGATGGCAAAACTCTTGCTTCTGCTAGTGGAGACAAGACGATCAAAATCTGGAATCTGGCAACAGGAGAAATACGACAAACGCTGACAGGGCATTCTCAATGGATTAATTCTCTGGCAATGAGTCCAGATGGCAAAACTCTTGCTTCTGCCAGTGGAGATAACACTGTCAAACTCTGGAATCTGGAAACAGGAAAAGAGATTCGCACCCTTACAGGACATGTTGCTTCGGTTCAGTCTGTCACCTTCAGCCCGGATGGCAGCACTTTAGTTAGTGGCAGTTGGGATCAAAGTATCAAACTGTGGAATGCCGCCACAGGAAAACTAATCCGTACTATCAAAGGCGATTGTGACGTAGTAGATGCGATCGCCATCAGTCCAGATGGCAATACGCTTGCTAGCAGCAGCTATTTTGACAACTCGATTAGATTGTGGAACTTGAAGACAGGCAACCAAACCCGCGTCCTCAAGGGACATACTGAAGCAGTCCATTCCCTCTCTTTTAACCCCGATGGCAGCACTTTGGCAAGTGGTAGTTGGGACAGAAATATCATACTTTGGGATGTGAAGACAGGAAAAAACATTCACACCCTCACAGGTCATAACAACAAGGTTTGGTCTGTAAGTTTTAGCCGAGATGGCAAGACTCTTGCCAGTGGCAGTTGGGACAAGACTATCAAACTATGGAATGTCTCCACAGGAAATGAAATTCGCACTCTCAGAGGACACGACGATAAAATTTGGTCTGTCGCCTTTAGTTCCGATGGCACAACCATTGCCAGTGGCAGTTTTGATAAAACTATCAAGATTTGGCGGATGTCGCAATGATATTTGTTAATTGTTGGTTGTTGTTTGTTGGTTGTTATTTATTCCAACCAACAAACAACAACTAACCACCAACAAATTAAAACAAAGTCAATCTATAAGTTCCTGTTTTTTGAGGAATAGCTGAAATCACCACAACATAATAAGTGCCATCTTCTGGTAATCTGGCTCGGTCAATGAGCGCGGTGTATCTGCCATCTTTATCATTATCTGCGTCAATTACCTGCCCTTTGGAATTAAGCAAGACTATGTAGGGGGGAAATTCTTCCAAAATACTGTCTACACGTATGCTAACCAGTTGGTCTTTTTTCCCCTCAAACTTGGAAACGTTATAACGACTGCCATTCTGTCTGAGGGTGAGACTACTTGCCGTTAGTTGACCCGATTCATCAATGGCATAGCTAGCCCTGTCATTTCTCAGTGCTAAACTGTAGCGACCTATTTCTCCAGGTTTGCGACTAGTGACAGCGATCGTGTAAACACCTTTAGCAGGCAATCTTACAAATATAAATGCGTCTTTGACTTCACCATTGTTAGCGCTTTGCCCACCACTCCTTTTGACAAGAACGTTATTGTTGGGGTCGAGCAAAATCATGGCTGGATCTAGACTCAGGTTGTTAGAACGGCGGCGATCGCCACTACCAATAAGTCTGATTTGGATCAGTTGGTTTTCTCTGCCTTCAAACTGATAGAAATGAAAATATCTGCCTTTGTATTTAAAATCACCCGGAGCTAAAACGCCCAATTGCACATCTACAAAATTAATCTGTCTGGGGTTAGGTATTCTAGTTGGAGAAACTGGCGAATCCGTAGAATTTCTACGATTTCTATCTTGATTAGCAGGTTTGCGACCTCCCGACCCTGAAGGAGTCGAACCAGTACCGGAGGGCTGTGGTTTCGGTTGCGTATATGTCCGTGAAGGTGCTGTGGGAGTTGAGTCAGCACCGGAAGGCGGCTTTGGAGATGGTGCGGGAGTAGAACCAGTACCAGAAGGTGGTGTTGGAGTAGACTCTGTCGTTGGAGATGGCGCGGAAGTAGAATCAGTACCGGAAGGTGACGTTGGAGATGGTGCAGGAGTTGCAGGTATAGGAGACTCTATTGGTTGATTGTCAGGAGGAGGAGACGCAGGTGGTTGCGAAACAGGGATTTTTTCGATTCCTTGCTTTACTGCTTCTAGCTGTCTCTCATCTGGTGTTTTAGCAATTTTGAATTCTCCAGAGATTTTCGATATTTCTAAAGCATGAACAGACGGAACATAACTTGTAATCAATAAACTACCACTCAGGGTAGATATTAAAGCCCAGTTTAATTTCCCCCAATATTTTTTGTCACTTTTTTCTGCCATAGTTTCACTCTTCACACTGCTAGTTTACAAATCGTTTTATTCCTTTAGATAGTTACTTAAAGATTTTTTTAATCCTTAGTCACAGTCCAATAAAATTGATTAGTTTGGTATGAAATTTGTTGGGATAATAGGATCTGTGTAACATTTTTTATTGACATAAGCACCATTTTTTCTTTACAAAAGCCATTTTTCACGTCAGTGACAGTACATAAGCAATGTACATAGACGCACATAAGTAAGCTTTTGTGCTGCGATAGGACTCATATTTGATTTTTGAAATATACGTAGGGGAGGCAAAAAGGGGTGTGGATTTTCCTCCCCCTTTATTGCCATTGCGTTATGCCTCTGGCTAACGCACCATCGTTATGCCTCTGGCTAACGCACCATCCAAAGGCTTTGGTGCGTTACGCGATCGCGTAACACACCCTACAGATACTTAGATTTTTTCATAAATCAAATCGGATTCCTATAGTAACTATGATTATAGAAAAATATCTATACTTGAATTTTAAAGTTCTTGTTTATTGGTAGATTTATTTCCTTAATTCATAAAAATATTTAGTCAATTTAATAGTCAAATTATACGTTATAAATTAATATATACTCAAGCTGCCAATTAATTGCTGGTATGATTTGCTGCCTAAATCCCGATTGTCAAAATCCTTTAAATCCTGAAGGCAGCCTGTATTGCGAAAATTGCAAAACACCACTTATATCGCTGCTGAGAGGTCACTATCGCGTTATCGAAAGACTTTCTGTAGAAGGTGGATTTAGTATCACCTATCTAGCGGAGGATATAGATAAACTAAATGAAAAGTGTGTAGTTAAGCAATTAGCACCAAAAGTCCAAGAAACGGGGGCTTTAAAGAAAGCAGTTCAGCTGTTTGAACAAGAAGCGCAGCGACTGCAAGAGTTAGGAGAACATCCCCAAATTCCCCATCTATTGGCTTATTTTGAGCAAGACAACTATTTATATTTGGTGCAGCAGTTTATTGATGGGCAGAATTTACGTAAAGAATTACATCGGCGAGGAAGATTCAGCGAAAGGGAAATTCGCGAACTGTTATTGGATTTGCTGCCCGTCCTCAAGTTTATTCATGAGCGTGGAGTAATTCACCGGGACATTAAGCCTCAAAATATTATTCGTCGTCAAAGCGATGGGCGATTAGTACTGATTGATTTTGGAGCCTCAAAGCTGCTGACAGCAACAGTACAAGCGAAAATGGGAACGACTATCGGCTCACACGGGTATACTCCCATAGAGCAAATGCAGGATGGAGAGGCTTACCCGGCTAGCGATTTATTCAGTTTGGGGACGACTTGCTTTTACCTGCTAACTGGGGTTTCCCCCTCGAAATTGTGGATGAAACAAGGCTACGGTTGGGTGGAATCTTGGTGGCAATATTTCAGTACTCCTACTAGGGGCGGTCTTTCCCTATCTATGGAGTTGGGCATGGTGATCGAAAAATTGCTGAAAGTAAATATTCAAGAACGCTATCAATCCGCTGATGATGTGATGAGAGACTTGACACGTCAGCCATCACTATTACCAGTCCCTGAAACCATACTGTCAAACTCGTCAGAAACTCAGCCGGGATTTTTATTAAGACCAGGTAGAAGGTTCAAAAATCGACTATTGGTGAATGCTGCTATTGTCATTTTCGGATTAGGAGGAGTTTGGTTTTTTCTATCTCGCCAGCAGGGTATCACTCAATCTTCTAATTCCAATCAACCGAAAGAAACAATTGTCAAAAATTCCGACCAAACCAACACTTTGAAGGGACATGCCAGTGATGTGAATTCTGTCACCTTCTCTCCTGATGGACAAAAGCTTGCCACTGGCAGTGATGATAAAACAATCAAAGTCTGGAATGTGGCAACCAAAGAGGAAATCTTGACTCTGAAGGGGCATTCCGAATGGGTTTGGAGTCTTGCTTTCAGTCCTGATGGGCAAACCCTTGCTTCTGCTGGTGCAGACAAAACGATAAAAATATGGAATCTAGCTACTAACAAAGAAATTCGCACTCTCAAAGGACATGCTGCTGGAGTGACTTCCATTGCTTTCAGTCCCGATGGCAAAACCCTTGCTAGCGGCAGTTTAGACAATACGGTTAAACTGTGGAGTCTGGAAACAGGAAAGGAAATTTGCACCTTCAAAGGGCATTCTCAGTCAGTTGCTTCTGTAGCTTTTAGTCCTGACGGGCAAACTGTTGCTAGTGGTAGTTGGGATAAGACCATTAAAATATGGAGTTTAGCGACCGAAAAAGCTATTCGCACTCTCAAGGGACATGCGGATTTGGTTATTTCCGTAGCTTTCAGCCCTGATGGTAACAGCCTTGCTAGTGGCAGTAAGGACAAAACAATTAAGTTGTGGAATTTAGCAACGGGAGAGGTAACTCTCACCCTCAAAGCGCATACTGATAAAGTCAATTCCGTTGCTTTTGTACCAAACACCGCCCACAGTAAAAGTTTAGATGGAGTTACTCTTGTTAGTGGTAGTAGTGACAACACAATTAAATTGTGGAATCTGAAAACTGAGAAGGAAATTCGCACTTTAAAGAAGGATTCTGGTTATATTTATTCTGTCGCTATTAGTCCAGATGGACAGACTATTGCTAGTGGTGGCAGTGCGGAGAATATTGTGAAGATTTGGCGGTTATTGAAGTGAAAGTTAGAGTTCAGGAGTTTTGGATTGTAATTTCCACATTTGGAAACCAGAACTCATCGGACACTGATAAGCACCCACGTCCCAAGCTTGAGGAGTTTGATACGGATAGTACCCACCTGTGAGAAAGGGGTCATGTTTTAAAACTGCTGAAATGCTTATCCTATCTATATTTTAACAGTTTATTATCCCATTTTTGGTCTCTTTGTAAGAAATCTGGGTGAGAGGAGATGAAGATTTCAGACTATGAAAATATTGTAATTATGAATTGATTGATTACTCAGCAAAATATAAAATAATTTATTGAATTATTGTATATATACATTTAAAGTTTCCTGTGATGAAAATGGTTATCACAGGAATATTGCGCCTAAGTGCTCACCAAAAGTTGACAAGGCCCTTAATGTCAGCTGGATTGATTATGGTTGCAAGCCGCAACAGCTACCCCTGCCACAAGCGCAAAAAACCGGATCAGGAGAGGCGCAAGGGTAGGGGATATTGATTCGAGTTGTTCGTCCGTCTGTATAAATTTTAAATTTTTAATCGCTATAGCTTAACTCTAAAACTCTAACTTCTAGCTCGTTCAAACAAAGCACGATAAACAGGTTCACCCTTTTTTTGAGTAGCTATTTCTCGTTCTGTAGGTACTGGTAGGGGATTTTCTGCTAGCCATTCTCCTGAACCTTGCCTTTGGAAAGCTGGATGACAAGCAAAGCGATCGCACATTTCCATCGCTACAAACTCCACATCCGATTGTAAAAATACTATTCCCCCTGGCACAAGATAATCTGCCAGTTCAGCGACTAACTCCGGTTGTACAACCCGCCGTTTGGCGTGGCGATTTTTAAACCACGGATCGGGAAACTGAATAGTGACGCGCTGTAAAGTTCCTGTGGGGAGAGTTGATAAAAGCGATCGCAAGGAATTATTCACATTGCAAAAAAGATAGTGCAGGTTTGTCAGTCCCAATTCATCCCGTAATCTATTGGCTTCGTCTACCAACGCTTCTCGAATTTCCAAACCGAGAAAATTCCAGTTAGGTTCTACCTGCGCCATCTTCAACACAAACCTTCCCCTAGCACAGCCAATATCGAGGTGTAGCGGTTGATTTGGCTGAGCATAAACTTTTGCCCAGTCAAGGGGATTGACGGGTGTTTGATACTTTTGTGCTAATGGGTTAACGTGTTGACGGACTCGGATAGGCATACTTACTATTCAATACTTCCAAATTCTAATGTGTTTAGAGTCACTATAAAAAATCGTCAGATCATCTATTTGACGATTCACCATCACAAGTCTAATAATTTCTACTTACAACATAAATGCCTAATCCTAAAGGGAACCCAGAAAACTTAAAACCATTTAGGGATTTCCAAGAAATAAATTATCCTGGACTGTGGAGTGCGCCCTTATCAAGTGGCAGGAGAGACGCCTGCCTCCACAAGAGATTTTTGGATACTTTTTTATTTGGAAGTCCCTTAAGACTGATAGAGACGAACCATTGACTGAAAAAATCAATTTACGTATTACAAAATCAATGAAAGAGGAACTAAGTAAAAAAGAAGATGCCCCGGAATTTTGTAGGCAAGCTATCCAAAAAGCACTCTCTGAAGAGAAGCAAGCGAAAAGCCAGGATAGCTAGGTTTGTGATGCGAAATTTTTAGATATTTTTACCCGCTAGCTTTTAATTGTTAGCTTCATTATGTATATAAATATTAAGCGCGATCGCTGCTAAGCAAAATTACAAAGCAGAGGTTATACTCTTTTGCAAAAGAGTTTTTACACACTGTTTTTAAGAAAGTCCTTACTTCAATGATTTCCAATTTTCGCTTTGCCATAGTCAGCGACTTGCACATTGCGCTTCCCCAGACAATCTGGAATCATCCTAGCCGTTTTCATTTGGTGGAAGTCAGTATTCCAGCGTTTGAAACTGTACTAGAACATTTAACACAGCTGAATTTAGATTTTCTTTTGTTACCTGGAGACTTAACCCAACACGGTGAACCAGAAAATCATACTTGGTTGGAAAAACGCCTAGCACAATTACCTTTTCCTGTCTACGTCGTTCCTGGCAATCATGATGTTCCTGTGCTCAAAGCTAACGAGCAATCAATTGCTTTTGAAGAATTTCCTTATTATTATCGTAAATTCGGCTACCATAATCCAGAGCAATTCTATTACACTTGTGAGGTATTGCCAGGAGTCAGACTGATTGGTCTGAATTCTAACTTTTTTAATGACCAAGCAGAGCAAATTGGACGCTTGGATACTAAACAGCTGCGGTGGTTGGAAGAGGTGCTAGCTACAGCTGATGATGAATTGGTACTGGTGATGATACATCACAACGTTGTTGAGCATCTACCCAATCAATCACGCCATCCAATGGCAAATCGCTACATGTTAGAAAATGCAGCAGAATTATTGCATCTACTACGGCATTACGGTGTGAGGCTGGTATTTACGGGGCATTTACACGTTCAGGATGTAGCGTACTCTCAGGGAGTATATGACATCACCACTGGTTCTTTAGTTAGTTATCCTCATCCATATCGAGTCTTAGAATTCCACCAAGATAGCCACGGTAGACAGTGGTTGCAAATGTTATCCTATCGAGTGGAGTCAGTACCTAATTTCCCCAACTTGCAATATACTTCGCGAAAATGGATGGGCGATCGCAGTTTTCCTTTCTTAATGAAATTACTTACTCTACCGCCTTTAAACCTACCACTAGAGCAAGCACAAGAACTAGCTCCTACTCTCCGGGATTTTTGGGCAAACATTGCCAATGGAGATGCGCTGTTTAACTACTCGCATTTTCCCCCAGAAGTAAGTCGTTATTTTGAAAAATACGGAGCGATCGCAACTTGTGGCACACCCACCTTCATTGATAATAACAGTACGTTGTTGCTTTAGTTGTTGGTTGTTGGTGGTTGGTGGTTGGTAGTTGGTTGTTGGTTGTTGGTGGTTGGTTGTTGGTGGTTGTTTCCCCCACTCCCCCACTCTCCCACTCTCCCCATTCCCCATTCCCTATTGCCTATTGCCTATTGCCTATTGCCTATTCCCTACTGCCCGGCAAATTCCAAATACAGAAGTGTAACCGTGTAGGAAAGTACTACCACCTACAGGGCCGATTTCACCGCCACAGAAAAAGCCTCCTAGGGGAATATCATTGAGGTAGCGCTGGAATAGCTGTGAGTCAAAATTTGGTTGGCCGTAAAGTCCTGCACCTCGTCCTAGGCAGGAAAACATTAACGCACCCACAGCAGCGGGTTCGATAGCTTGCTGTTTTTGATACATTTTTAGGAGGAATTCTAAGTCCTCAGCAGAAGCTTCAGCATCGCGCAAGTGGAATTGCAGGCGTTGTCCGGCACGAACGTAATCGCCAATAGCGATCGCTCCTCCAGCTGGGTCTACTCCCAGAATATCGCGAATTAGAAAGTCTCCCTGCTGCAAACAAACTTTAAATTCGTCCATTGCCAAACCGACAAACAGAGAATTCTGTGCTAGGGTTCGGTCTTCTTCGCTAAGCTCAGCAATCAAATCTCGCAGTACAATCAGCGGTACTTGCTCATCCAATTCCAAAATAATATTGCGATCGCCTTTTGTTACCTGGTATGGTTTGCCAATTGGTCGGCATCCTTGAGCGACAATCGTTTCTAAAACAATATTGCCACTCAAAGCAACACCAACTGTTCCTTCTTGGTACAGGCGATCGTTATAGAAAAGGGCAATCTTACCACCCATAACACCACTACTTGCTTGACCTCCCACTGTTACCGATCCTGGATAAGCATAATCCAGCCCTTGTAACAAGTCATTGATACCAGAGGAGAAAGAAGCAGACAACAAAATGAATTGAGGTGTAGGTGAAGGAGGCACACCAATTAAATCAATCCAAGCATTCGGTGGCCCATCTAAGTCAGGTAATTCTTCGGCAACAACATGAAAGGCTTTAATATTCACTCCCGGCAGATGAGCTAAAGTCAAACTGAGGGCGGGTTCTGCTTCTAATTCTTGGGTTTGTCCCCAGCCGATTGTGCCAATTACACCGCCACCACTACAGCCAATTAACACAGGTACTGAAAGCTTGTCTGCCAACAAAGGCAATACTCGGGAATACTCACTCGTAAAAGCAGACGAAATGAATACCAGCCCCAGATCTGCACGTGCCGATAATGAAGAGGCAGTTCGTTGTACCACTTCGTCAACAGCTGCTTCTAGAGAAGGACGGGTTGATAGGGCATTTGCCCATTGCATTTGATCTGCCATGAGTCTTACGCTTTTTTTATGCGGCTAGTAGTGTTTTTAATTTTTATCCAGGAAAACAAGAATATTGCATCCTACGACTAGGTGAAGCCAGCCCTTTATCATTTATCGCAAAAACCTAGGGTTGCTATTCCCTATTAAATACATATAAAAATATTGTATAATCTCTATTCTCAAGTTGATGGTCTGCAAAAGATTAAAAGATAAAGTTAAATAGAGGATCTGTGCTGCTATTTGCTGTATTTATAATCAAGTATGAATCACAAATACTAAACTAGCAGCTAATATGGCTAGAATAATTAGGAATAGTGCAAAAATTGCCTTTCTTGTACTTTTTCTATACTAGTATTAACAACACACAGCAAGATTACAACTATGACCGACATCCGAAACAGAATCGAACAAGAAGTTGAAGAAGCTCGTGCTGTCTGTGATACAGCAGGTGACAACTCTGCTGAATGTGCTGCTGCTTGGGATGCAGTAGAAGAACTGCAAGCCGAAGCTTCCCATCAGAAGCAAGCTAAACCCAAAACTGCTTTCGAGAAATATTGTGATGATAACCCTGAAGCTGATGAATGTCGTGTTTATGACGACTAAAAATCAAGTAAGTTAAGTTTCTTTTTCGTTTACAAGCAAGTAACAAAGATCTATTTACCAATATCTTGCACCTTCACACTTTGATCGAGCATGAAATTTCACACTTCTTTGTTTATTTATATCGTAATCATACGGTAACACAAGGTAGCAAGTGAAATTTTCTCCTTCATTCGATCAAGAACAATAAACTAACAATTTCTTCTAGTAAGTTTGAGGGTGACAAGCATGTAGCCAGTCAGGGTGAGTTGCTAAATTCTCCCTGATATTTCTGGCAACTATTGCAAGATGTTAGTTCAAGATCTTTGGAACTGCTTGTTTTTTGTTAAATCGTAACATCTCTTATATTTATATTTTTCTTGTAGCGTGCAAACAATCAGGAAAAAATTAAAATCCTGTATTGGTGTCAAGCGTTTAGCTTGACTTTTTAGTTAAGCTATTAGCTAGCTGTTATATGAAAAATACCCATTCTGTGGGTTTTATCCTGTCAAGTAAAGTTATTTATCAGCTTTGGGAATGATTATGGACAAGGAAGTTTGGTTTCGCCCTTTTGTTTGGATGGACTATCGGCTAGCAGTATTATTTGCAGTGATTATTCCCCTGATTTTGCTGATTTGGGCGTTTGTGCAAAAAGCTGAGGGAATGCAACGCTTGTTAACTATTTACTGGCGGGTATCAAGTCTATTGGCCATCACTGTTTACTTAATGATTGCCCAGTATCCGGTGAGTTTCCTTTCAGGGTTTATGGGTCGTATCCTCATACCCATCTCCCTTTGGTTCTGGGTGGATCTTAACGATGAAATTGAGTATCAACCCAACGGACCATTAAAGCTGACTTTTACTTCTTGGCGATGGGCAACAACTATTTATTGTATTTTAGGTTCGCTTGCCTCTATACCTTTTTTGGGTTGTGCTTTTTCTGCAAATCCTAGCAATAATCCTAATTGTAGTGTTTGGTTTGAGGCTCCTTTACTATTCAAAGAATTTTTCCATCCCAATACCAGTGCTGGCTTTCTCGGCATTCTCAGTATAATTTGTTTAGTAATTTACGTGCTTTACTTGAGCTATTTTGTCTTGATTAAGCTGGGTAAGCAGGGGCGTTCCGCTACACAGTAGGAGTTTGTTGTTAGTTGTTTGTTGTTGGGTGTTGGTTTTTTACAAACAACTACCAACCATCAACAACCAACAAAAACAGGTTGCTTTGTATAATTTTTCTTAATGAACAATTCTATAGGTAAAAGACTGGAACAATACACCATCAAACGTCCCCAAGAAGTTTTATTGGTGACAGTGGCAATTGCTGGCGAGGAAGATCAAATAGCTATATTTAAAGGCTTCTCTAGTTCTTTGATGCGTCCTACATGCTTCGATCCGGATGTACCTGTCTTGCCAGAGGAGGCAAAACTTCTCAAAATTGACCGAGTAGCGAGTCCTTATAATCCAGAAGCACCCCGTTATATTCAACAAGAACTGACTTGGGAAGATATGCAGGTTTTACTAGCCCAAGTTGGAGTTTAGTCAATAGTCAATAGTCATTAGTCATTGGTCATTGGTCATTTGTTAGTGGTTAGTCGTTAGTAGTTAGTTGTCATTTATTACTTACTCCCCCACTCTCCCACTCTCCCACTCTTCCACTCTTCCACTCTTCCACTCTTCCACTCTCCCCATCTCCCCACTCTCTGTTCAAGCGCGTTCATCAAATTCTAGTCAAGAGCAAAACAGGTTGTTCGCTAATCGCAAAATTATGTTAATTTATTATGAATAATCATGACAAACCCCAATAAATATATTTTTTAGTAACCACTCTAGGGTAATTTTTTCTTTTTAATACCATTTATAAATACATAGGCTAGACAAACGCCTTTTATTTGCGTTTGTGTGGGATTTACTTTACCTTACAAGCGTGAGCGCACAAATGGTATCAGTTAGACCATAGAGCAACGATTTTTATTTTTAAATTCACACACTCTCCCGATCATGAGTACAGCGGTGACCCTACCAACACAAACACAACAAGCGCCTCAAGCAGTAGAACCTTTGAGGCAAATTAATCGCCAAATGATTGTTATTCTCGATTTTGGTTCTCAGTATTCCGAACTGATTGCTCGCCGAATTCGAGAAACTCAGGTTTATTCGGAAGTTCTCTCTTACCGTACTACAATCGAACAGTTACGAAAGCTTAATCCCAAGGGAATTATCCTTTCTGGTGGCCCTAGTTCAGTTTATGACCAGGGTGCTCCCCATTGCGACCCACAAATTTGGCATTTGGGAATTCCCATTTTGGGTGTTTGCTATGGTATGCAGCTGATGGTGCAACAACTAGGTGGGGAAGTCGCAAGAGCTGAACGAGGCGAGTATGGCAAGGCTTCGTTATATATAGATGATCCGACAGACTTATTTACCAATGTCGAAGATGGCACAACCATGTGGATGAGTCATGGCGACTCAGTCACAAAAATGCCACCAGGGTTTGAATTGTTGGCACATACAGAAAATACTCCCTGTGCTGCGATCGCCGATCACAATCGCAAACTTTATGGTGTCCAATTCCATCCAGAGGTAGTGCATTCTATCGGCGGTTTGCCATTAATCCGTAATTTTGTTTACCATATCTGCGAGTGCGAACCCACCTGGACAACTGCCGCTTTTGTAGAAGAATCAATTCGCGAAATTCGTGCCAAAGTCGGCGATAAGCGGGTACTGCTAGCACTGTCTGGAGGAGTAGATTCTTCTACCCTAGCCTTTTTGCTGCATAAAGCCATCGGCGATCAACTTACTTGTGTATTTATTGACCAAGGCTTTATGCGAAAGTATGAGCCAGAGCGATTGCTGAAAGTATTCCAAGAGCAGTTTCATATTCCTGTAGAGTACGTTAACGCTCGCGATCGCTTCCTGAATGCTCTCAGTGGTATTACCGATCCTGAAGAGAAACGTCGTATAATTGGACACGAGTTCATCAGGGTTTTTGAGGAGGAATCAAAACGGTTAGGGCCCTTTGATTACCTAGCACAAGGCACGCTCTATCCAGATGTGATTGAGTCTGCTGATACCAACGTCGATCCGCAAACAGGCGAACGAGTGGCGGTGAAAATTAAGAGCCATCACAATGTCGGTGGTTTGCCCAAGGATTTGCGATTCAAACTCGTAGAACCACTACGGAAACTGTTCAAGGATGAAGTCCGCAAAGTCGGACGTTCTATTGGCTTGCCAGAAGAAATCGTACAGCGCCATCCCTTCCCCGGGCCTGGTTTGGCGATTCGCATTTTAGGTGAAATCACTGCCGAACGGTTAAAGATTTTGCGGGATGCTGATTTGATTGTGCGGCAAGAAATTAATCAACAGGGCTTGTACAACCAATGCTGGCAAGCCTTTGCTGTATTGTTGCCAATCAAAAGCGTGGGTGTAATGGGCGATCAGCGTACCTACGCTTACCCCATCGTCTTACGCATCGTCACCAGTGAAGATGGCATGACCGCTGACTGGGCGCGTCTGCCTTATGATGTACTCGAAGTGATTTCTAACCGGATTGTTAATGAAGTGAAAGGTGTTAACCGGGTAGTTTACGATATTACTTCCAAGCCGCCTGGAACTATCGAGTGGGAATAGATTTTGTTGGTGGTGAGCCAGCGCGCTCCAAAGGGGGTCTCCCCCATGTAGACGCCCGCAGCGCGGTGAGGCCAGCCCCCCAGAAGGCGGTCTCCGTCACGTAGACGCGCAGCGGCTTCCCGTAAGGGTAGGGGGACTGGCGTAGACGCGCTTTACTCGGCTTCTCGTAGAGTACCCGAAGGGCTTCTCGCAGAGTAGGGCTTCTCGCAGAGTACCCGTAGACGCGCAGCGGCTTCTCGTAGAGTAGGGTTGGTGGTTGGTTGTTGTTTGGAAATACCAACAACAAACAACAAACAACCAACAACTAAGACCTAAGTGGCAACAGAATGGTGAAAGTAGCTCCTTTATCTTCACCATGACTGGCTGCTTGAATAGTTCCGCCATGCAGTTCTACTATATGACGGGCGATCGCTAAACCTAATCCTAAACCACCTTGTTTATTAGAGTCTGCCTGACGGTAACGCTCGAAAACATAGGGCAAAAAATCAGGGCTAATACCAACTCCTGTGTCAGATACTGTGATTTGAGCATAGTTAGCGATTGGGGATTGGGTATTAGTGATTGGGTATTGGGAAAACTCTTTCCCAGTCCCCATTTCCCCTAATCCCCACTCCCGGTGGTCGTGGGGATCCCGAGTTCCCCAATCCCTAGTCCCCAGTCCCTTTGATAAAAGCACCTCCACCTGCCCTCCTTCAGGAGTAAACTTAATAGCGTTAGAAAGCAAATTTCCTAAAACCTGGTGCAAGCGGTTTGGATCGCCGATAGATGCTGGAACTGAGTCATCCAGAATCGACTTTAAAAGAATGTTTTTGGCATTCGCACAAGGATAAGCTGTTTCTAATGCCGCCTGTATAATGGTAGCGAGATGAACATGGCATAGTTGAAGTTCCAGTTTACCCCGGAGTATGCGGGACATATTCAGCAGGTCTTCTAGGAGTCTTGCTTGAGATAGAGCATTGCGTTCGATAGTTTGCAGAGCGCGGATAGTTGTAGCTTCATCCTGTTTTCGAGTTCGCAGCAGATTCGTCCAGCCCAGAATAGCATTGAGAGGAGAGCGCAGATCGTGCGATACCATAGCTACAAACTCGTCTTTGGCACGATTTGCTGCTTCAGCTTCGGCACGGGCAGCTTGCTCAAGCTGAAAAAGACGAGAACGCTCAGCTTCTAATTGTTTGCGATCGTTTATATCTGTACTTGTACCAAACCACTTCGCGATCCGTCCTTGCTCATCCTTTTTAGGTAAGGCTCGGGCTAAGTACCAATGGTAAGTTCCGTCATGACAGCGATAGCGCAGTTCAACTTCGTAAAGTGCTCCTGTATGCAAAGACTGTGCCCATACCTGCATCACTCGCTGGATATCGTCTGGATGCACAACTTCTAACCAACCAAACCCCATCGCCTGCTCAACGGTTTGTCCGGTAAACTCATACCATCGTTGATTGAGATATTCGCATTCGCCGTTTGTAGTGCAAATCCAAACGAGTTGTGGTATTGCCTCCGACAAAAAGCGGTAGCGTTCCTCGCTCTCCCGCAAAGCTTCTTCTATCTGCTTTTTCTTAGTTACATCTCGCCAAGCAGCTACAAAGCCATCTCCCAGCTTGGTAACTCGGATGTCAAAAGCTCTAGTTAACTGCTGTTTGCCGTAACAGTCTGCGTAAGTCAGTGATTCTTTTACAAAAGGTTCACCCGTTTTGACAACTTGGCAATAATGATCAAACAAGCCGTATTCTCGATGTCCAGGTAAAATTTCGCACAGCCTTTTGCCTAACTGCTCCTTCTGGCTCATGCGGTTAGCTTCACAAGCTGCGGCATTCACATAATCTACTCTAAAGTCTACAATTTCCCCTACTTCGTTACGAATCGCTGAAAAAATGCCGAAGCAATCGAGCATATTTTCTACAGAGGTACGGAAACGTTCCTCACTGTGTTGTAGTTGCTGATGTAGCCGGACATGTTCAATCGCAGACTGGATGGTAAAGCACAGGTGTTCCGCTGTAATATCTCCCTTAACCAAATAGTCTTGAACGCCGCTTTTCATAGCCTGCACGGCAACCGCTTCATTACCATGCCCTGTTAACATAATTACAGCTGGCATAGTTCTGTTAATCTGCTGTTTAAATTCTGCCAGAAATTCTAGCCCGTCCATATCTGGCAAAAGAAAGTCTAATAAGATACAATCGGGATGAAATTGTCGACACAATTCCAAGGCACTTTCTCCCGTTTCCTCTTCCAAAATCACGTAGTGATGTTGTTGATTTTGCAGGATGTAGCGGCGATAGACTTGGCGGTCTTCCGGACAATCATCGATGATTAAAATAGTTTGCTGTTGTTGCGCCATGACTACCTGCCGACGGTATCAGGAAGAACCACAATATCCAACCAATAAGTAAGGAAGCTTTGAAGTGTTTGTTTTAATCTGTTGATGTCGATAGGTTTGAGAATATAACTAGCAACACTATTTCGATAACATATTTCAATATCTCTTGGATTAGCAGAGGTGGTAAATACTATAACGGGAATATTCTTTAGGTTTTCATCTTGCTTGACTTGTTGTAATAATTCTCGTCCATCAGTTCCTGGTAGGTTCAGGTCGAGTAAAATCAGTGAGGGGCGAGGAGAAGTCTGAGGATCGCTATAGGCTCCGGTGTGGTAGAGATAGTCTAGCGCTTCATCGCCATCAGTACAGCGAAAGATAGGATTTAGCACTTGTTGACGATACATCACTCGTCGCAGGGCTTCAAAATCTTCGTCGCTGTCTTCAATTACGAGTATTGGTTGAGCACTGTTGCCAATCATAGTTCCACAAGCAAGAGGGAAGAAGGCAGGAGGATAACAAATTTATTATTTAATTTTCATCACAATTCGGACTTCAAGCTTTAGTTATCTTTCTGCAAAGTGAAATAAAATGTACTACCTTCACCGTAGTTAGACTCTACCCAGATTTTACCGTCATGTCGTTCCACAATTTTTTTGGTAATTGTCAGTCCCGCACCTGTACCACCACCATATTTGCTTGGACCGTGTAATCGTTTGAAGATGCGGAAAATAACGTCAAAGTGTTTTTCTCGAATGCCAATGCCATTATCACGCACGTAAAATATGACTGGATCTGAGGCTTCGATATAGCCAATTTCAATCCATTTTTCGGTTTTGTCGTTGTACTTAATGGCATTGGATATTAAATTACTAAAAACTTCGCCCACCTGAATGCGATCGCAATATACAATTGGCAATTGTCTAGGTATGCGAATTTCTACTCCAGTTTCTTCAATGCGAGCGCTCAATAAATCTAATATGCGATGCACAACAGCATTGAGATCGGTCGGTTGCATCGACATATCCACCCTTCCCAACCGTGAAAACTGTAGTAGTGAATCAATTAAATCTTCCATCCGCTGGGTAAGGCGAATCAAAGTTCTCAGCTTGTCTTTACCTTCTTCATCTAGGTTTTCACTGTAGTCTTCAATTAAAAAATTCGAGTAATTATGAATACCGCGCAACGGTTCTTTCAAATCGTGGGAAGCAATATAAGCAAAAGCATCCAATTCTTTATTACTACGTTCTAGTTCCGTGTTGAGCTTTGCTAATTCATCAATTTTCCGCAGCACTACTGTAATAATTGCGCCTCGCAACTCCGCTGCCGCATTTACCTCGTAGGATTTCCAAGGAAGAGACTTTAGCCTAACTATTTCTTTCCATAACTCAAATGACTTCCGAGGAGATAGGTGCAAACCACCATTTTCACTAACTTCTACAGGTTGATTTGGATTCCCTCCCCAATTGACAGTTTGCACCTCCTCTGGGCGAAACCACAAAACATACTTGTTCTGAGTTTTAGAGATAGAAAGTGCTATCAAACCGCTAGCAACATCCTTAAATTTTTCTGCCTCCGGATATACTTGCGATAACGAGTCAGTGTAAAAAATATCCTCATCTATATTGTTGTGAATCCATAACAGCAAATTTTGAATATCTTGTTTTTCAGGAGTATTACCGAGCAAATATAATTCCTTATTAAAACAGATTGCCGCACCTTGAGCATTGACGAGATTGAGTATATTCGGCTGCTTATTGATTAGTCCATCAATAAAACTTTTCTCCGCCGACATATATTCTACTAATTTTGCCAAAACAGATTTTATTTCAATTTTGGATTCCGAGTCTTCATTATCTTCTTTTGTAGCTATTTCTAAAGAAGTTACTTGTCCCAAAAATTCACAGGCATGACGAATTTCATAAGGTACATATTTGGGTGTTTGATGATGGCAGGCAATCAGTCCCCATAATTTGTTATTTTTAATTATTGAAATCGACATTGATGCTTTTACACCCATGTTGTGCAAATACTCAATGTGACAAGGTGAGACACTCCGCAACACCGATCCACTTAAATCTAAAGGTTCATCAGTTAATGGATTGTTAGTAGGGACAATAGCAGCAGCTTGGTAATCAGCATCTGGGATTAACCGCAGCCAGTTTTGGCTGTAGAGTTTTCTGGCTGGTGTGGGAATATCCGAAGCAGGGTAGTGTAAGTCTAAATAGGAAGGGAGATGTTCTTGTTTATCTTCCGCAATAACTATACCGTTCCAATCACGATCAAATCTATAGAACATCACTCTATCAAATCCGGTGATTCTCCTCACTTCTGTGACAATAATTTGACTAATTTCAGTAACAGTCTTTGTTGATTGCAGTTTCCCAATAGCTAGTTTGACTAAATGATAGAACCGAAAATAATTATTATTCTTTTCTAAAATTGCTGGCTCTAACTCTAGAATTACAACTCCATTTGAACGATGAATTATACCATCAAAAATGATAGGTTCTTGAAAAGTTTTTATAGTAAATTCTACGGGATTGACAATTTGTATATCTTCCTGAGTTAAACAATCATTCAAAAAATCGATTTGCTCTGATTCTAGTAATTTTCTCAATGGTTGATTCAGTAATTCTTCCGGATGAAAACCCAAACAATTATATGTGTTATTGCTTACTTGCAGGATAGTTAATTCAGGCTCTTTAATTGCCAAAAGGACTCCATGTGGTTGGACAAAGCCAGGAATATGAATTGGCTCTTTGTCACAGTTAGTCAAATCAACCGTAAATGCTGTGTCATTTTTGTTGGTGTTCACTTTTTGATAGTCCTGCTAATGGGCGTGTTGCTTTGCTAGCTTTTCTGTTCATAGGTAACAAGGCATGTAGAAATGCCATGCTAACGCAGTAAAATTACCCAAAGAATAACTAAAAAACAGAGGAAAAACGAGGGACAAAATAATGGAAGATAATTCTCTTTTTTCCAATATTGATGGAGACACCACACAACCTCCTCTCCCTCTTGCTAACTTAAAAATTCTCGTGGTAGACGACGATGATGATAGCCGCTTTTATATTTCTACCGTATTGGAAGCAGATGGAGCTAGTGTGACGACAGTTGCATCAGCCGCAAAAGCTTTAGAAGTGATACCACACTTACAACCCGATGTCTTAGTTTGTGATATTGCTATGCCCATTGAAGATGGCTATAGTTTGATCGCTAAGGTGCGTGCTTTGACAGCAGAAAGCGGAGGAGATGTGCCGGCCATAGCATTAACTGCCTATGCCGATAGCGAAGATCGTGCCCGCGCCCTTGAAGTTGGCTTTCAAAGTCATGTGGGCAAACCCGTAGATCCGGAAGTTTTGGTTGCGACTGTAGTTAATGTAAGGCAGGAGGCAGGAAGCAGAAGTCTTGACCCTTGACTTTTAACTTTTGACTTTTGCCTTTTGACTTAGTCTGATGGTGTTTCAGTGTCGAAATACTCGCGCCAACGACTGATCCGACCATCCTGAAAATCAATCACGATCGCATCATCAGTGCTTGTGTGATGATTAGTTGCCTTTTCTGTTTCTTCGTAGTGCCACTCCACTACAGCTTGATCGCCGGAGATAATTATCCGCTGAATGTCAATCTTTATCTCTTTTGACTGCTGACCGAGACGGGAAACCGCCTCCCGAATTTTTGCTTGCCCCTGCCATTTTTGACCAGGTACTATTAACTCGCCGTCAAGAGTAAACAACTGTGCCAAAGCATCACCATCAAGAGCAACCCAAGCATCTTTTGCTTGGTGAATTAAATTAGGAATCTCTGGTTTAATAGCTGCCTCAGCTGATACATTCATATTTAAGGTAAAGCTAAGAAAAATGAGTGCTAGTCCTAGCCATCTAAGTATTATATATAAAATTTTATTATAATTTTGTTTTAAACCATTACTTGTCATTTGTAATTGTTGTATTTACAAAGACATATATTAGTATTTTATAATTCACGTCTAATGTGAATTAGCTCTCAATCGGTAATAGGTAATGGGTACTATGTACTGGGTACTAGGGACTGGGGAACTCGGGGCCTCCACGACCGCAAGGAGTGGGGATTAGGGGCAATGGGTACTAGGGACAGGAGAAGAACTATAACAAGGCTCTTTCCCAATCACCAATCACCAATCACCAATTACCAATCTTAAAATGGGTAAACAAGTACACGTGGCGATACCGAGAGTAAATAAATATTCGACATCGGCACGAGTACTCATTGACCCTTGTAAACGACTAGATGTCCACGACCTACGACCGTTCTGAAGGAGGATTTAACCTCACCGTTGATCGCGATAAAGTGGAGGAAGCGACAAAAACTCCACAACCATCTAGGTTTATTTGTTATTAGCACTGTCTGCCTCTGTGACGTCGCTCTTCTTCCAGATGCAGTCAAGGATCACAACGGTAAAACATCCTGCCAGTGCGTTTTGCTATAGTTTCAGAATACTAATTATCAAAATACAAAGTGCCTATCTGGAGTGAGAAAAGCTATCTAACGCAAGACTGATTTGCTATCTTGACCCGGACTCAAAGCTAATTTTCTCAGACTGATACTCTGGTGGCTCAACGTGAATTAAAATCCTGAGTGGACTGAAGCGTTCCTCCAACCGTCTTTCTACCTCTTCGGTGATATGATGGGCAGTTTCTACATCTTGGGCGTCTACAATTAAATGCATCTCAATGAAGACTTGGCGACCGATCAGACCGCGAGAGGCGATTTCATGGCAGTTTACAACGCCAGGAACAGAAACAGCGATCGCGTGAATGACTTCTGGTGCGATCGCCATTTGATCCACAAGCCAAGGTAAGTTTTCTTTTAAAACTGTCCAGCCACTCCAAAATACCAACACAGCTACTGGAAAAGCTAACACCACATCCAACCACTGATAACCAAACCACCATACGCCAACCAAACCACCAATCACAGAAATTGTCACCCAGATATCGCTCATCGTGTGTTTGGCATCAGCAATCAAAATTGGGCTACCCACTTTTACACCCACATGGCGTTCGTAAAACGCTACGAAAATATTCACGCCTAAGACAATCAGTAGTAACCACAACTCTGGCGCTGATATTCTCACAGGTTCACTACCCTGGAGAATGCGTTCAACTGCACCCTGGAGAATTTCAAAGCAGGCTATGCCTAAAAAGGCAGAAATTCCCAAAGCCCCTACCGCTTCAAATTTCAGGTGTCCATAGGGATGTTCGCGATCGG
The DNA here is from genome assembly GCF_000517105.1 of Fischerella sp. PCC 9605. Classification (GTDB taxonomy): domain Bacteria; phylum Cyanobacteriota; class Cyanobacteriia; order Cyanobacteriales; family Nostocaceae; genus PCC9605. The sequence continues at coordinate 1,663,174 of NZ_KI912149.1, forward strand.
GTTGTGGCGAAGAAAATCGACTGGCAATCAATCCTAAAATGTTGTTGGCACTATCCGTCACACTATGTAATGCATCAGCTAGCAAGCTCAAAGAACCTGTTAACTTGCCTACAAATGCTTTTAATAGCATCACGAATATATTTAGCAGTAAAGTAATAATTAAAACTTTTCTAACTGTAGCACGGTTATCTAAAGTCATAGAGTATTTTTAACTAATATGTTCTATGACTTCTCAGTGTAGAACTAAACACATCAATCAAATGTATAAAACTCTGACAGCGTAGAGATTCCATTTTGCTATAATCTCAAATCTTGAGTCTATTTTATTGAAATATTTTTTAATTATTAGCAGCCACAAATCTAATATAAATAAGCTACACATTAACTCAAACAAATATATTGATTAGCGTTTGTCGTTAAGATTTTTTCATTACGTTTTCCTAACTTTAAAATCTCTGTCTATGTGGTTCATGTAACCAGTGGGTTCGCACCATCGTACCACCCTCGTTACTAGGTTCAACTTGGTAACGAGATATTAGAGCCTCTGGCTCTCCCACTCGAATATTACAAGATGTGAATTACCATATTCTTGGATGAAAGCTTTCTGAATTATTACCATCAATAAAAAAAGCGGATCTTGATGTTACCCATGCCATGAAAATGGTATTTGTACCAAAATGTTCTAACAAATAGCTCATGTCCGCAAATAACCTGACACTGAACCTAGTTGAGGGTTCTGTCTCCTTTAGCTTTTCACCCCAAGCAGCGCGGGAATTAAAAGTAGCGCTGGATCAATTGATGAATAGCCTCAAGGCTGTTGCTGCTAAAACTACTCCTGGCGCTGGTAAAGCCAGTCCCCAACGTCCTACGGAATATCGTTACACCGGGGAAGTATTTTTAGAGATTTTTTGTAATCCTAATATTTGGCCTACTCCCTTTGCAGCAAAAATTCTGCTTACTGTCCGTGACGTTAATATTCGCTTGACTACAGAAGCTGAACTCACTCGTGTGATAGAAGATGTCAACCTGTATTTAGAGCAAGTAGGATAAAGTTGGTTGTTGGTGGTTGGTAGTTGGTTGTTGGTTGTTGGTAGTGGTCTATGTCATTAATTTTGATAAGTTGTAACAGTTTGTAGTCAGGGCTTGAGCACCTTGAAATTGAGCGAAGACAGCGCTCACTACAAACCTCTCATAATTAATGCGATGAACCAGTAGTGGTCTATGTCATTAATTTTGATAAGTTGTAACAGTTTGTAGTCAGGACTTTAGCCCTTGAAATTGAGCGAAGACAGCACTCACTACAAACCCCTCAGAACTAATGACATGAACCAGTAGTTGGTTGGTGGTTGATTGGTAGGTTTCGGTAACTGATTCCAAACAACAAACAACAAACAACTAATAACTAACAACTAACCATACCAAAAAATTACCGGAGTAGTTACCAAAATTAAACTACTCCGGCATAACCAATAAACCTTAGTTAAAGAGTTTTAGCCCCTGTGCCACCGCTCTTAAAAAAAAGACAGATAAGAGGCTAAAATGTGCGCGTTAACCCGAAGAATAACAGAAAACAGAGTTTATATTTCTGTATTAAGGGTAGATGCATGGTTCGAGATTTCAGATCGGGAAAGATTTATGAAAAGCAGAGATCGTTGTTGAAGATTGGGCGTTGAATTTTTTACTGTTAAATCCATACATCCAAAAATATATGCTCCCAATCTAAAATCTAAAATCGTCAATTCATTAGTCGTTTTCCCATTCTTCTCGACCAATCAAATCACCAATGCGATCGCGCAACAAAAAGTCACACTTTTCCAATTCACATTCAATACATACCCACTCTCGTGCTGGTATATATTGACAGAGAGTATATATTGGTTGCTGTCTGCTAACCACTCCCTTTTGTACTAGTCGCCGCGCTTCGTCTTGAATCACGTCCAAAGAGTAGTAGCTGATAGAAGGCACCGTATTCACACTCATGGTCTTTACTCACAATTTTACACGTAAGTAGTGTTCCCAAAACAGATTAGGAACCAACATAGCAACGAGTAGGTCTATAGCCGGGATTTTGTAATTTGGTATACGGAACTATTTTCATTTTGACGCTACACATCCTCAAATTATGTAAATAAATGTTAAGTTTGTCAACAAAATCTGACATTTTGTCTTCAGACCTTCAAACAAGAAGACCAGATTGTCGTGTAACTTATCTTGGCCCGGTCTCAAACCTTGGTAATTCCTAGATTTCAGCAGAGAAATGATTTACACGATCAAAAATGCATGTAAATTACTATCGAACTTTTGCATCTATCTATGTGGTGGAAGCATGGGTATAAACTGCTGCAAGTCATAAAGGCAACAATACACTACCCAAGCTTATAGAACTTTCTTTGTTAATAATTTCTTAAATAAACTTTCAGCATTTGCTGAAGTATAACACTGTTGTGAAACAAATATTCTCGGAGAAACGATTGTAGCAATATAGGATGAGGAATTTTAGGTAATGCAGATGTACCTCTAGATAAATAGTAGTGAGAGTTTGAAAATTACAGATTTGAGTCGTATATCTCATCTTTATTTACAGTATAATTCATGATATTTTGTGTCTAAATAGATAATTTCATAGCCGTCTCTCACTTAGTATTAAGTTATATAAACTAGTTTTCCATTGATTGTTAATTTTTGTTAGACTCATAAGTTTTTCTTATGATTTCTCAATAAATTCATCCTTGCATTAATGTCTAAAAAATAAGACACAAAGACACAAAGAAGAAAATAGGCTTGTTTGCTGAGATTTGGGTTGGTTTTTACCCATCTTGACAGGGTTACCATCAAATATCAACCAAGAAGATATTAGGCACATTTAAACAGACGCGCTCACATCGCGTCTGTCAAATGAGTGGCCAATTTCTGAGAGGAAATTGTTGTTTAAGTTACTGAATCTAGCAAATTAGCCATTTTCCTCTTTGCTGTCGTACTCATCCTCTAGGAAATCCTCTGGCTTACGCTCTTGCTTAATTCGATCCAGTAGCGATAGCACCTTACTACCGCGTTCTATAGAACGGTCTTCAATAAATACGACCTCTGGTGTGCGACGTAGACGCACCCGCGCACCTAGTTCGCTACGGACATAACCCGTCGCTGACTTTAAGCCTGCCATTGTTTCTGCTTTGGCTTCTTCTGTGCCATAAATTGACACATAAATTTTGGCGTGTTGCAAATCGCCAGAAACATCAACATCAGTAACGCTTACCATTCCTGTGCCTACACGGTCATCCTTGATGCCATTGAGCAACATTTGGCTAACTTCCCGTTTAATCAATTCAGCAACGCGGGAAACGCGGCGATTTGTAGCCATAAAAATCATTCCTCCTTACAGAGGTTGTACTACTTTAAGACAGTTACGGTTTTTAACCGTGGAGTTGTTGAGACTGAGAGGGATGAGGTACTAGGGACTGGGGGCTAGGGACTAGGTTATATTCTTCCCTTATCTCCACTACCCAGTATCCAAATCTAGTGTACCTGGGTTGCTTGGTTTCCCAAAAAAGCTTTTCTTGATTGTCGCAGTCCGTTAAGAACACCTAAGCCGTGCTGAAGAAGGTTGTTCCTTCTAAAACTATCTATCTTTATGTTCTGGAGTACATATATCTTGACTTCCTTCAACTTCAAGCGTTTAGGAAGATAAGATTATACCACGGCACTTGTTTTTTAATCAGCAAGTGCGTAGATTTCTAGAGGGCGACTTCAAACTTTCTGCTATTTTTTCTTAGTTGTTGGCAGTTGCTTGGGGGCACACCCTAGTGTATGGATTGAACCCTAAATTGTACTCAAACCCAGCATTGCCCGCAGGGTCAGAGTAATAAAGACCATTCCGCCAACGAACAAGCCCAAGAGGGCAATCAACGTAACTGGGCGTTTCAGCAACGGTGCCAATGGTGCAAACGCGTTTAACAACACGCCTAACAGGGTAGTAATAAAGTACCGGAAGTAACGAAAAACATTATCCCAAAATCCGTCAAACATCTTGATCTTAAATTGTTTTGTTTTCGACTTTACGTTTGTTGTTAACTGCCCGATTAATTTAAATTGTAATGCAATTTAGGCAATTGTAGGGGTGAATCATTTTTTGCCCTTTCTGCGTCTGAAATTCAGCAGGTAGATTTTGCGGATGTACTAAATTATGCCACAAGCAGTGATAATTTTGCCCTTCATCCTTTACCCTTTTCTATTTTCCCGACTATAGCTAATTTATATTAGATTAACTGGTTTTTTAAATAAATAAAAATCCACTTTTGACTGCAAAATTTGAGAAATACTAGATTTGGCTTCTTCCCTATCTTCCCCCACAAACGGGGGAAGATAGGGAAGATAAAAAGTATTGGCTTGTATATTGAGTAAGTAAGCTATTAATAATCAGCATTTACAGTCAATGGATGAAGCCTAGGAAGATTAGTTGATATGAGATTATGGAAGATGAAACTAATATAGGCTTTAGCTTGTTTGGACTTCAGTATTACCATTACGGATAGCCCATGCAAGTTCCAATAGTTGAGTCCAACGCTTTTGTAACTGCTTGGGAGTGCATTTGAGAACCTTGGCGATCGCTTGATCGGTCTGTTGTGCAGCTTTGAGTTGTAAAATTTGCCGTTGCTGTTCGGAAAGCTGACCTAAAAAGCGTTCCCACTGCTGGGAAGACAACCCCAACTTTTGTTCTATACCTACGCCCAACCATTGATGTACCAATTGCCAGTGGTGGGTACGAGCAAACTTTTCCACATGGTACTTAAAACGCTGTTGGAGATAATCCCGTTGGCGACTGGTTAAACCGAGAATTTGGTCAATTTCTGGTGCTGAGAGGTCTTGGAGTTTTAAGGCCAGGTAATCTACACAATCGTGTTGACCTTGAGATTCAAAATATTTTACCAGTTCCGAGATTACGCGATCGCGCTCACTATCTTCAGCCGGATCGAAACCTGGTTGGGATATCATTTGCGATCGCAATTGCTGTACTGCTGAGTGACGCTGGTAAGATTCGGCTTCTTCAGTCTTAGCATTTTCCACCGCCATTTCAAAGTCTACACTGGTTTCTTGGGGCAGACGACGAGCAAAACCTTGAGCACGCAGTATAATCAACTGCTGATTGGCACCACCAGGTAAATTAATACGGCGCTTCGCATACTGTTCTGTAAACGCCATGTATTCTGCAAGTTGCAAATGAGTACGCGGGGTGTAATCTTCTGGCAATTCATTTTCGCGCCGGAAAGCCTTAATAGCTTCGATATAAAATGCTTGTAAAAAATCTTCAATTAAGTTGTAGCGAGCTTGAAATCCTAACTCAATTCCTGATACAGCAACATGGCGATAAACCATAGCACCTAAGCTGCTATGTAATTCTACGCGCCCTTGTTTAGAACCAAGTTGATAGTAACTCAAACATTTTTGCAGGCGATGACGCGCTAGGGAAACTTGCCAGGACTTGATTTGCCCGGAATTTTGGATGCGATGGCTCTTATCACAAATCCGCTCTACTTCTTTGGCGATGCGCGTTGCTACAGCTTGCACGCAACCAGGTGCAGCTTTCACCTGTGGTTGCATTTCTTTACATAGAAATTTGCTTAAGGCATCGGTATGGGGATCAACAGCGGATGTAGGGGAAGGTACATTGACAAACTTGGCTTTCATGATATTTTTGGGAGTGGTATTGCACCGTAACGACATAACAAAAGATGCCAGGGCAATCTCTTGATTTTCATCTTTCAAGAGTTGCCGCAAGCACCGCTCACATTTAAGAATGTAAGAAATCTTTGCGAGTTCCAGATAAGATAATGTGTCGGTTTTTCTATAAGCAACTTAACAATGGCTGACGCATGAATATTCACTATCTACTTAAAACAAATAAAAGCCTTACTATGCCAAGGTTTTTCCCTATCCCAGTTATAAATGCATTGCGCTTCGTCAGTATGACAATTATAAAAGTGGAGTTTTTTTATCTCTAATTTCCGAAACTCAAGAATGAGCTTGTGAAGTTAATTTTTTATACCCATGCTGCTGCTCTTTCCCAACCTAAACCCTGCCGTATCATGATTGGTTCCTCCGCTGTTAAGTCCAAAATCGTAGAAACTTCATAGCTTGGTTCTTCGCCAGTGTCTACAATTACATCTACCAAGTCTTCTAAACGGTCAAATAAATTTACCCGTGACAAAATCGGTTCTGGTTCCACTCCCAAGGTTCCATTACCTGTCTCGTCTGGTGGTAAATGTGCCGAAGTTGAAATAATTGGGTTTCCTAATGCTGTCAACAACGCCAAGCATACCTGATGATTGGGAACTCTAATCCCAGTAGTTTTTCGTTTGGGATTTTGCACTAGACGCGGAACTAACTTAGTAGCAGGTAACAAAAAAGTGTATGGGCCCGGAATCAGGTGCTTCATAATCCGGTAGGCAGTATCGCTCACAATAGCATAAGTCGCCACATTGGAAAGCGATGGACACAAAAATGTCAGTGGTTTATCATTTGCTAGCTGCTTGATTTTACGCACTCGTTCTACCGCCGACTTAGCATTTATATCACAACCAATCGCATAGACTGTATCAGTTGGATAAAGCATAACCGCGCCATTAGAGAGCGCCGTTTGTATTTCATCTATACGGCGGATTTGGGGATTATCAGGATGGACTGAGAAAATTTTTGCCATAGATTTGGTGTGGATAGTAGATAGTGGATAGTGGTTAGTGGGGAAGAGGGAATGGGTAATGGGAAAGAAAATAATAATGACCAATGACCAATTGCCAATTACCAACCACCAACTACTAACTACCAACTACTAACTACTAACAAATATTATGATTAAACTTGCTTATCTTCAATGTCCAACGGGTATTTCCGGTGATATGTGCTTGGGAGCATTGGTAAGTTTAGGTGTTCCCTTAGAGTATTTAATAGAAAAACTTAATAACTTAGGAATTGAACATGAGTATAAATTATGGGCAGAACTTGTTCAGCGCAATAGTCAGCAGGCAACGAAAGTACATGTAGAGTTATTACACAATCATCACAACCATGAACATACTCATCACCATCGCCATTTGCCAGAAATCGAACAGATGATACTCAAAGCTGAGTTGCCTGCAAGGGCAGAAGCTTGGAGTTTAGCAGTATTCCGACAGTTAGCGATCGCGGAAGGGGCAGTACATGGCATTGCGCCAGAAAAAGTTCACTTTCATGAAGTGGGTGCAGTTGATGCGATTGTGGATATTGTTGGCACTTGTTTGGGGTTAGATTGGTTAGGTCTTGAGAGTAACGAACAAGGACTACCCCAACTTTATTGTTCAGCATTTCCGACTGGTGGGGGAACAGTGCGGGCTGCCCACGGCCAGATGGCCGTACCAGTACCAGCAGTATTGAAGTTATGGGAAATGCGCGGCTGTCCAGTTTATAGTAACGGCATTGAACGAGAATTAGTAACACCTACAGGAGCTGCGATCGCTACGACTCTTGCTAAGGATTTTGGTTCACCACCTCCCATGAGCATTATACAAATAGGACTGGGAGCAGGTTCTCTGAATTTACCGATTCCCAACATCCTACGCTTGTGGCTGGGTGAAGCAACGCCTAGTGAATTCACAGACAACTCATCCGCAAGCATTCCAACTTTAGAAACTATATCGGTACTGGAAACTCAAATAGATGACCTAAGTCCACAAGCGATCGGTTATCTATTTGAAACATTATTTGCCGCTGGTGCGGTGGATGTCTTTACCCAATCCATAGGCATGAAAAAGTCCCGTCCAGGCATTTTGCTAACTGTGATTTGTCATCCAAAAAATTTACTTAGTTGTGAAACTGTTTTATTCCGCGAAACCACTACTTTAGGTATTCGACGCTTTCAGCAGCAGCGTGCTATTCTACAGCGAGAAATTCAACAAATAGAAACCGAATATGGAGTAGTAAGTGTTAAAGTTGCATGGACTGGACAAGCAAACAACAGAGTTATAAATAACGTCCAGCCAGAATACGAAGATTGTGCAGAAATAGCTCGAAAGCATAATATTCCCTGGCGTGAAATTCAGCGGCTAGCACTACACAATTGGTATTTACAAAATAAAAAATAGTCAAGAGCCGATAGCTTGTAGTCATAAGTAAAAACATCTTTTAACTCTTGACTCTTGACTATGAACTACTTCAGCTAACCTATCTGTCGAATGTTCTATTTACTGCATTTGCTGCATCTTCAGCAGTGCGCTGAGCATTGATTTTTGTATCCTCAGCAGCCCGCTGCGTGCCTTTTGTGACGTTCCTAGCAGTATCCTCAGTATTTCCCTTGATATTTTCAATTCCTCGCTGAGTTCCCTTGGTTACACCTTCAGTCAACTCTTTAGCTGAACTGCCGATATCTTCACCAAGATTCTTCACTCTTTCAGGAAAGGGTGTACCTTGGCGATAATTTTCAACATATTGCCCTGGGCTATCAACGCCTTTTTGCTCAATGTTCCGCTGAGCATTTTCCTTGAGGTACTCAGCTTTTGCTTTTGCTTGGCTTTCTGCTGCTCTAGATCTGGGGTCTACATCACTAAAGTTATTCATCCCGCCTTCATAAGGATTAGTGACATTATCTCCCTTGGGAACATACACTTCCGCATTTGGTCTCGTGGAAGGCTGTGGAGGTTGTCCTGCTACCGTAGGACGATTGCAAGCTTGTGTAAAGAATAGTAAGATTCCTGCCACAAAAACTGTTAAAATTTGCTTTAAGCGAATTTTTTTGATCCAAGCAATTACTGTGTTCATGATGCATCTCCTTGCAGTTGTTTGACAAGTTATAACGTTAGGCAATACTCAATCCCAAATTTTGATATTTGAGATCTTGGATTGAATGCAAATCTGAAAGATTGAGGCAAGAAATTTCTTTTATCTGCCCAAAGCTGGATTAGGTTGCAATTCAGGTCTGGCACCTGCTTCATCTGCCTTTTCTTTCAAAAAGCCTGAAGCTTCCTCAACAGCTTCTTTCACAGTTTCAATTCTTTCTTTAACTCTTTCTCCTACGTCTGGTTCGTTCTGAATCAAATTACCAGATTCAGGTTTGAAATCTTTCTCTTTAATAATTGGCAATTCTCCTTCTTTATAGGCTCGACCTACAGGAGTTTCCGCACCAGGATAAAGCAATTCAGATTCTTTATCGGTCGCAGCAAACAACTGTTGTGAATTGAACTGTTGTAGGCTAGCTTGGTCACGTCCAGATTTGGACATTTTTGAATTTGTGTACTTGTCCCCACCATTCTTGTAAGGATTATTTCCACCGCCAGCTTGCACAGCTGGGTTATTTGGATTTGCTGCGTTAGGATATGGACTACTACAAGCAGTGCTAATTATCAACAATAGTCCTGCCAAAAATACGGTTAAAATTTGGCGCAGTCGCAGTTTTTTTATAAAAGCAGTTAAACTGTTCACCATCTCCTCCTTTCAATACCAAACAAGCTTTCTCACCGAGTAGTTATATAACTCCGTGAATTTATTTTCTTGTTTGATTTACTTGCTATTAGAGCAACAATCGATTTCTAAGAGTACGCAATTAAAAGGAAACCTTTCATCTAACGTAAGTCACATTATCATTAGTTTTTTTGCGCTCTAATTATCTTACTTAGGATGGATATAGAAATTTTAAATGATTGATGATCGCTAAAAAATAAATGCTCTATTTTAAGTCTATCTTCAAAATAAAGAATTACTCTTGTTACTTAGTTTGATTATTAGTGGTTGATAGTTAGTGAGGTAGTTAGTAGATATTAGTTAGTAGTTAGTTGCTTTACCCACTAACTACTAACCATTGTACGGACGTACGCCGCAGGGGTTATCGAAGAATAGGATTTGCAAAATTATTTTTCGATTTTATAAAAAGATACATGTTCAAATACTTCGCCTCTACTAACAACCATTAACCAAAACATCGATTAACTCTGTTTCCCAACACGCTTACGATATACTGCTGATTTACCATATGATTTGAGGTATTCAATCAAACGGTAGCTGAACAGTCTAATTTTTAAAATGATCAAGAAAATTTTACGCTGGTTAATTTTGGGTGGGACGCTATTTTTTTTGGCCACAGCCCTAAAGAATAACTGGCAAGGAATTGCTGACATTCGCATTGATGCAGCAGGATGGGCAATTATAGCGATCGCCACAGGTGTAACTTTACTGGCACATACTTGGGCAGGCTGGGTATGGATTTGGATTTTCAAAAATTTAAAGCAACCTGTACCATCTTCCCAATTCATCTATGTTTATTTAAAAACAAATATTGCCAAGTATTTGCCTGGTAACGTTGGGCATTACTATGGGCGAATTATGGCGGCAAAAAATGCCAACGTTTCCACTGGTGCAGCTACCCTCAGTGTCTTGCTAGAACCGTTACTCATGGCAGCAGCTGCTTTAATCATTGTCTTAGTTGGCAGTCTGTTTGTGAAGACTAATACCAGCTTGACTGTGCAGATAGCACAAATACTGGGTTTAGCTGTAGTACTTTGTGTGCTTCATCCCCAGTTTTTGAACCCATTAATTCGCCTGCTATACCGCTTGAAGGCAAAAAAGTCTAATACTAATACTACCTCAGCCGTTGATTTGAGTATGCAAAGCTATCCTCTCAAACCTTTATTAGGAGAACTAGGCTTTTTGGGACTGCGCGGGATTGGGTTTGTTTTAACTTTGTATGCCTTGAGTTCTTTAAATTTGAGTCAAATACCTTTATTGCTAGGCGCTTTTAGCTTCGCTTGGTTACTGGGGTTGGTGGTTCCTGGTGCGCCTGGTGGGTTGGGTGTGTTTGAAGCAACTGCGATCGCGCTATTGCAGAATCATTTTCCGGAGGCAGTGATAATTAGTGCAACAGGTATATATCGGCTTGTAAGTATTTTATCTGAAACTGCCGGTGCTACCTTAGCTTGGCTAGACGAGCGTCTCTTTAAATAAGGCAAGGGGCAGATGTATTTACTAATGACTAATGACTAATGACTAATGACTAATGACTAATGACTAATGACTAATGACTATTGCCCTAACTTCAGCTGAGAAAACACACGATAAGCATCCGGATTAAAATGAAATTCACTTGTCTGCTGGTCTGCTTCGATTTTAACCAAATTGTATTCAACATTTTCAGCATAAATTGCCAGCGTGATGTTAAAAATTTCAATAAAATTAATGAACCACTGGCATTCTTCTTCTGGATATTTATCGTAGTAGCGAATTAAATTAGCAATACGAGCTTCTAAATGACTGCGGGAATTCTTACAAATTAGAATAATTTTCAGCAGTACAATTACTAATGTTAAAGGATGTCCCTGAGAAAGCAATAAAATAAATAAAGGCGAAGGTTCCCGCCCATTCTCGGTCGTCAGACAATCAATTACTCGGTTACAAGTTCTCAGTAATAAATCCTTGCTGATAATTATTTCATCATATTCAGATTTCCAGGCTGACAGCTTCTCTGAGACCTGTTGCTGCAAAGTTTCTACAAATGTTGGTTGCTGTACAGAAAAAATTAGATATTTCTCAAGGCTATCTTTGAAATCTTTAAAAGTTTGATTTTGAGTCTGCTTTAAAAATATATTAGCAATATTTTCATAGCTAAATACACCCTTTTTTACGACAATCGCTTTAATTAAACGTAAAACATCATCCCCTAAAACACTAGGATTTTTGTAACGTGTTTTATTAGAAGCGGTAGATTGAGAACGAGCAATATACATTGCCAGTTCAAACTTAAATTTATCTTTTAGTTGTTTGGAAGCTTTTCTAGCTGCCTCTTGTTGTTCTTTGGGATTATTTTGATCTACAGATTGAGCTGCTAATAAATAAGAGGTATAGCGATGAACCCAATGTCTTTTACTTTTATCTTCATTTCTATATGCAAATAACTTCAGTTCTTTGAAGTCTTCACTTTTAATAAAATTTTCTATCCAATTTTGAAAAATAGCTATTTTGGTAAAAGTTGTCTGCTTACGAGTGGCTTTATAATCAGCGAATAATTTTACTAACTCTTGAATATATTTATACTTTCTATTGCTTTCCCAATTATTAACTAAAATGTAGCAACAACGCTTGAGAGTATTATGAAAATCTTGTTCATTATCAATAAAAATTTCATATATTCCAGGTGTGGAATCTGAACAAGGTGAATCTAAGCAATCTAGAAACAAAAGCTTAAATTCTTGCAAAACATCTTCTGGCAAGCATTGTTGAACACTATCCACCAAAAAACTGTAAATCTTATCTTGTATAACCTGTAAATCTGGACGTTTTACATTCTCTTTAACAATATGCTGATTAACCTGAGTATTTTGTAAACTATGAGCGGTCATTATAGTTCTCAAGACTAAAAAGTAGTTTAGTTATATTTTTATCAGCTTAACCTTGGTAAACAAGAGTATCAATCTAGTATTTAATAACTCAAAATTTTCTTTACATAAAATTGATAAATTGGCTGGTATACGGAATGAGTAAAGTAGTAAATTGTCTATTTTTTTGCGCTCCATCACTAAAAAAAAGTTATTAATTATACTTTTATACGTAATTTCACACAATCATGACTTGGACTGGAGTTGGCGATCGTGGATTGTGAAGCTGACAAACATTAGGCAGTAGTCTACAGTGCTTTGTGTTGTCGCTGTTATTTACTTCACGACGATCGCCATCTATAAAGCGATCTGAAAGGAAAATCACCTCTTCACAAGTATTTCAGCGTCTGTCTCTACTAGAGAATTACATACATAAATTTACAGGGCCCGTATACACGCACCCTGTAAACTAAAAAAGTTTTTTTGCAAATGTCAACTTGAGTGGGGGTGGAGGGACTTGAACCCTCACGACCTTTTACGGTCAACGGATTTTCATTCTCTTGCAGCTTTCGCTACTGCCTAATCAATTTACTTACATTAGGCTTTGAGAATTGGACTCTCCCTTTACCCTCGACTTCACGTTAGGGTAGCTCCCGTCGGGTCTCTGCACCTTCCAAACTTGTCCTTTGTTATTTATCATTTGCGCTTTGTGACTCACAAAGGACAAATGACAAGTGACAAGTTTGGCTTGGCTCAGGATTGCCATGTCTGTTGCCAGATTTAGGTTTCCCTGAATTTGAGAGCGTTCACTTGAGGAATTTCTTCTTCAAGGCTCAATTACTTAAGTCCGTAGCGTCTACCATTCCGCCACACCCCCAAGTTTTGGGAGTCACTCTCTTCGATTATAGAGGCTTGATTAGTCTTAAAAAAACCTCCTCATCTATTCCAGCATCAATTTTGTCATTTGCCAACTAGTAACCATAAAATTTTTTTTGGAAAATCGAACTGCCCAAAAAAGGGGAGGGGTGTAAGGGGGTACTATGATGGAAAACAGAAGCACCCGTTGGTCATTTCCGCTTAAAGAGGGAACCTATGATTGGAGAAGGAATTATAGTACCGTTGCTATATCTGATTTTGGCTGGAGCTTATCTTTTGGTTATACCTGTAGGTGTGCTACTGTACCTGCAAAAACGCTGGTATGTGGCTAGCTCCATAGAGCGCGCGTTTATGTACTTTTTGGTATTCTTCTTCTTTCCAGGTTTGTTGGTTCTGTCTCCGTTTGTTAACCTTCGACCCCGACGGCGACAAATTGAAGCTTAACGAAATTGGTAGGTCATAGTACTCATGCGACGCATTGATGCTCTTGGAATTGGCTTTGGAATTTTTATTGCAGGCGGCTTGGCGTATTTACTCCTGCAACTAGCAGGCTTAGATAATTTGTCAGCTGGTATCTGGAGTCAACTCTTGCTAGTCGGGGGGTTAGTTGGCTGGTTGCTCACCTACATTTTTCGTGCAGTCAGCCATAAAATGACCTACCATCAACAACGCGAGCAATACGAAGAAGCCTATTTCCAAAAACGACTAGAAGAACTCTCCCCCGAAGAATTAGCAAAAATTCAAGCCGAGATCGAACAAGAAAAGGGTTCACAGGTGTAAAATTGTCATTTGTCTGTTGTGTATTGATAGTTGTTGGTTGGTAGTTGCTTGTTCCAAACAACAAACAACAAACAACAAACAACAATTACTGACCAATGACTAATGACCAATAACTAATGACTGCGATTTCCCATTGCTTTGAAACCCTAGCACGCAATCGTGAGTGCGCTTTAATTCCGTTTATTACCGCTGGCGATCCAGATATGGCAACAACAGCAGAAGCCTTGCGAATTCTGGATCGCAGTGGTGCTGACATAATTGAGTTGGGTGTTCCCTACTCCGATCCGCTGGCGGATGGGCCAGTAATCCAAGCTGCTGCTACCCGCGCCTTGCAACGGGGAACGACTCTAGACCAAGTGCTAGAAATGGTGAAAGCAACTACTCCGAGTTTGCGATCGCCAATTATCCTATTCACCTACTACAACCCCATTCTCAATCGGGGGATTGAAAAGTTTCTCCAACAAATTGCTGCTGCTGGTGTAGCTGGCTTGGTTGTCCCAGATTTACCTTTAGAAGAAGCTGCAAATTTGCTTGAACCAGCCGCGCAGGCGGGAATAGATGTCACTCTATTGATAGCTCCCACCAGTTCCAGTGAACGCATAGAAGCGATCGCTCGTGCTTCTCAAGGATTTATCTATTTGGTTAGCGTTACCGGCGTCACAGGTATGCGATCGCAAATGGAAACGCGAGTGTCAGATTTACTCAAGCAAATTCGTAGTGTTACTGATAAACCCATCGGTGTAGGTTTTGGAATTTCCCAACCAGAACAAGCTCGTCAAGTGCGGGACTGGGGAGCCGATGCAGCCATTGTCGGCAGTGCCTTTGTAAAACGGCTGAACGCAGATACGCCACAGCAGGGATTAAACGAGATAGCCTCGTTTTGTCAAAGTCTCAAGCAGGCGATCGCTACCTCGTACAAGCTAGGTTAAAAAAGTGTAATATCCAAGTTTTTTCACCTAACCTTGGTAGACAATTTAACAAATATAGTCTTGAATATATAATGCAGATACGCAGCGGTAAAAAATAAATTTTGCCGCTGTTGTGAAATATGGTGTGATTTAAGGTTCTGTAAGCTATAAATGTATGAGTGTGAGAGTGTGTCAGTTGCAAATGATTATTGTTGCGCCGCTGCATAGGGGTAAGGGCGATGAGTGAAAGTATGGCATTTATTGGCGGGGTTGCCGTAGCTGGGCTAGCGGCTATTCTGTTGCTGAAGGGGGCAGGGAATCCCTTACAACAACCAAATGTCAATGTTGCGCCGCAAATGCCGACTGTCATGCCTCCCCAGGTAATGCAACCACAACTGCCATATTATCCGCAACAGCCACCACCACCACCACCAGCCAGCCCAAGCACTGATGAGCGCCTGGCAATGGAACGACTGAAAATGGAAAATGAAGGGCTAAAGAAGGAAAACGAGCAACTTAAAAATGCATTCCAGCAACAGCAAGCCCAACTCCAACAGGCTTACAATTATCAGATGCAATTAAATGCTCAGCAAAGCCAAAATGCAGCACAATTGCAGCAGCATCAGCAGCACGAACAACAGGAACAAAATCGCTGGTGGTCTTCGCCCGTTGTCTGGGCTGTGGGGGGCATGTCTCTCACTATTGGCGGTGGCATTGTAGTGGCTGGAGTATTGGCTTTGTTCTCTCCTAAACAGCGTCCTACCCGGACTGTTCAAGTTATCCACCCCTACAACAGTTCTGTGCCGCCTTTAGCTCCCGTACGTCGAACTGAGTTCTTACCACCTCGCACAGAAACAAGAAGAGTTGAAGCCCCAGACTACGACGACATATACTGAATTCGTTCTGAAACCAGACTAGTTACCCAACGGGGAAAGATGCTCCCGGTGACAATCAGGTACGAGATGCTGATTTTATATTTTCTATAAAAATAAAAGATATTCAGGTTATACCATTTTGGATTTTGGATTTTGGAGCCACTGCGGTGGACGGGTCTCCCGGCATAAAGCACGTGGCGTGATTGAGAAACTCTCTAGGGGGTATGGGTAGCCCTGTCAAAGTGGGTAAAAAACGAACCATGATCTTAGTAGACAAGACTATTTCCCTCTTAGTGTCTTAGTGTCTTAGTGTTTCAATCATTCTTTTTTCACCACCCTCCGGGTTCGCCAGTCCCCCATCTCGGCAGAAGCCAAGACGGGGGCTGGACTCACCAAGACACTAAGACACCAAGAAAAATCCATTTCCAAGACTCACACCTTGACAGGGGATGAGTATGGGTTATGTAAATCCATGTGTTGCATTCTTGTTTCAAATTGGTATAAGTAATTTCGCTTAAGCAGATTGTTAATAATTTATTATTAATATTTTTATTAAAATATCTCTTGTCAAATTTTTATCTAAGGATAATACATAAAAAACTATGTATATCTTGGTGGACAGTTTTATGATTGTCTGTGGTAATTAAATTTGCCAATTTCAGTTTTATACTGTAGTATTTATAGCTTTTTTTACTTTATAAAAAGCAAATGTTTGAAACTTGCATCATCATCTTATCTCAGTATATTAGTAAATAAAATTACTAATATTTTTATTTTCTTAATAATCTAAAATTAGTAGTAACTATTATAAAAATGTTTGTAGTCTTTACTAGGTAAAGCTTATAGTGCATAAACACAGTCGATGGTGAAAGACAAAAAAACTTAACAACAATAGTAATTTATTTAACTTTATTTTAAAATTTAGCAGTAAATATTCGTTTACGTAACAATACTTTATATAAAGATATGAAAAAATACAGGCTAAATTTCTATAACCCTGATTGCTTCTATTTGATTTCTGGGTAATATTACTGAAGCGTAGTTTCGCCTTTGAAATTACAGACGAGTTAGCGCATCGTTTCTTCGATTCTGCATCAGAGACGTATTTACTGGTCGCTAAATGTAGTAATTATTATGGTGTGTAATCCTCAATTAGGTTGATGGTGAAACTTTTCAATCACCTAGTTAGTCATCCTTTAACTAATGACTTCGCAAAAGTTCTAAAGACGAATACAAGACTGTTATGTACTTCATCATTGGATTATGGGGTGCCCAGCTGCTGCATGTGCAACTTTCTTTAGTGGCTTGCATGTAGTTGCTACATCGATGTTGCTGTGATACCTGCGTTAACCAAACCAAGTAGGTTTATTCAGTGATGTTCATCTCCTGACAACACAGTTTGCAGACTGTTGTTGTCATGTAATTCAAAATCTGCATTATGTACAGTCACAAAAGCGGGATAATATACCCTCATCACTAAAAAATAATCATCCTGTCAGGAGTCGTGAAATTGCCATTGCATCAAGAGCAGATAAACAATCAGTCTATTGTGTTTCCTTCCTACTCGAAAGAAATGTTTCGTAAACAAAGGGAGAAGCTTTTCTCTGTAAATAGCAAGCTTCTGTTGCCTAATGATATGGGTTTTGATGAGAAGCAAATCTAATAAGTCTGGTTGGCTGTGTGGTTTTCACTGTATTTATCCTACAGTGCTGTAATACCTGCGTTACTCAACTGGCACAGATTTAGATTACTTGAAAATCAAAGTAAAAATGAGGTTTTCGAGTAAAAGCCTCGGATTTTGAAAATGTTCTGTTATTATATTGATGCCTTCCAATGATTTTTAAAATTTCATGGCCGAGGCATTTGAGCCTCCTTTGTCCTTTTTACCTTTTAAGTGTTTTTACTTACGGAATCTTACCAGCTTATCCTCAAACTACCGTTATTAATAATACGGCTCGTGGTGGAGCAGACAATCTTCCCAACAGCCCTTCCGGAAGAATTACTACCTCCAATGAAGTAACTTTGACAGCTGGCCAAGCGGAACTAGAGATCATTAAAACAGCAGACAGAGCAGCAGCTGAACCAGGTGATACAGTCATTTATCGTCTTACCATCAGGAATACTGGTAGCGTACCAACCAACCAGGTAGCAATTACAGACAGACTGCCTTTAGGAGTGCGACTTGTTACTAAGTCGTTGAAAGGTTCCCTAGCAGATAGATCTGTCCCCCTGAGTGCAAACACCAATTCAAATCGAACGGTAACGATTACTTCTAGCCAGCAATTGCAACCCAACCAAGCTTTGACAGTCACCTATGCTGCTGAAGTTACGCCAGATGCGATTAGGGGAGATGGCAGAAACTTAGCACAAGCCAGGGCAGGCAATCTCACAAGCAACCAAGCTAGCTATGTTTTGCGAATTCGGCCAGGCATTTTGTCTGATTGCGGCACCTTGATTGGGCGGGTGTTTGTCGATAAAAACTTTGACGGCGAACAACAACCTAACGAACCGGGAGTACCGAATGCGGTGATTTATCTGGATGATGGCAATCGCATTGTCACCGATGCGAATGGACTATTCTCCTTGGCAAATGTCATTGCTGGCCATCGAACAGCAGCCTTGGATTTGAGTAGCTTACCAGGCTACGCACTGGCCCCAAACAAATACTTTATCGAAGGTAATAGCCAGTCTCGCTTGGTGCGCTTAGAACCTAGTGGTATGGCACGGGTAAATTTTGCTGTCACGCCTGCTTTTTCAGAGGGTAAGCGATGAAAACAAACAAGTTTTATGTACGTTTGAGCCGAGATTTTGAGATGAGTATTCTGCGCTTGGCCTTAGCGAGTAAGGGTTGCGCTGGAATATTGCCTTTATGTTTGGCGATCGCTTCTCCTTTGTTTTTTGGTGCAGAGACAATTTTCCCAACAGCCGCTTTTGGTAGCGTCGCAGAGGACACGGGGACACAAACACACCCTGACACGGAGAACTTCTCAACCCAGTCTCCCCGCGTCACCCTTCGGGTTCGCAGTCGCTACAACGGAGGGAACCTCCGCAACGCGCTGCTCACCGCGTCTGAGGTTCTCCATGTTCTCGAAGCCATGTCACCGCCTGTATTTATCTCCCAAACTTCCCCATTTTCAGGCGATCCCAACTCGGTATTTCAACAAGATCCTGCTACTGAATTTCAACAAAACTCAAACTCTCCACTGCAACAACCAACATCTCCAACAGATAGCACACCTAGAATTACCCCCCCGACATCTGGACAGCCAAAAGTCAAACTGGAAATTGCACCTGTAGGCGATCCGCGGGTTCAAGCAGATGGACGTTCAACGATTAAACTGCAAGGACAAATTGTCGATGCCAAAGGTGAAGTCATTCGCAAAGATGCGATCGTCACTTTAACTAGTAGCGCTGGTAAATTTGTCGGTACAGACCAAAACAAAGACCAAGGCGGATTTCAGGTACGTGCCATTGATGGTGAATTCACCGCCACCTTGCAGTCGGATATCAAACCCCAACAAGTCCGGATTCGGGCAGCCATAGATCGGGTGCAGAAATCTCCACTCATTGCCCCCAGAGAATTAGGCGACCTGAGAAATCCAACATTTCCGCAACAAACAGATAATTCCCTGGTGGAGGAATTTGGAGAAGCGCCGATAGAAGCCTACACCCAAATTGAATTCACTACCTATCTCCGCCCTTCACTAGTAACAGGGGTAATTAATCTGCGGATTGGTCAGGGAGGAACTAATTACTGGGGAAGTTTTGGGGAGTTTCTCAATCCCGACGAGATTGACGAAGGTACAACGGCAGATTTATATGCTGCTGTCTTTGCCACAGGTAAAGTAGGAGATTGGTTATTTACAGGCGCATTTAATAGCGATCGCGCTATCAACCAAGACTGCGAAGGTAGAAATCGCCTGTTTGGTGGTGTTCAGTTCTGCGAACAACCCTATCCTGTCTACGGTGATAGTTCCACCTCTACCCCCACTACCCCCTCTATCGATAGTTTCTATGCTCGCTTGGAACGTACTCCCTCGATATCGGGAGCAGAACCAGATTACTTCATGTGGGGGGACTACAGCACGAATGAATTTACCAGAACCTCACAACTGTATACCACTACCTCCCGCCAGTTACATGGCTTCAAGGCGAACTACAACTTTGGCAACCTGCAAATCACAGGGATGTATGCCAACAATATTGAGGGCTTCCAGCGAGATACTATCGTTCCCGACGGCACTAGCGGCTACTACTTCCTTTCCAAACGCCTTTTAGTTCCTGGTAGTGAAATCGTCTACATAGAAGCAGAAGAAATCAACCGTCCCGGCACGGTAATTGAGCGCAAACAAATGCTGCGCGGTTCAGATTACGAAATTGATTACGATCGCGGTACACTGCGATTTAACCGTCCGGTTTTTGCCACTGAACTCAACCCCTTTGGTTCGACTTTGGTCAGGCGAGTTGTCGTCACCTACCAAAATGAAGGCGGTGAAGATTCCAATCTTGTTGGTGGACGACTGCAATATAACCTTTCCCACGATCTTGAAAACAAAACCTTCGGCGCACTCAGTTACCTGCGGGAAGACCAAGGCGACCAAGATTTTGAACTATTCGGCACAGATTTCTTAGTCTCTTTGGGAAATGCAGGTAAGATTGTCGGGGAATTTGCCCACTCCAACAACAACTTACTCACTGGTGATGAGGTGAGTGGTAATGCTTACCGCTTGGAGGCTTTTGGCAACATCACTGAAAATCTTTTCGGTCAAGCCTATTATCGGGCAGTCGAGCCGAATTTCTCCAATAACGCCACCTTTAGCTTTACACCCGGACAAACACGCTACGGGGCGTCTTTATTAGCCAGGTTGAGTCAGCTGACCAGCTTTAGAGTCGCCTACGACGTAGAAGAAAACTACGGTACTACTCCCGGTTCCATCACCAACTTCTTTGATTTATTCGACCCACAGCCGCAAGCACGTCCGGGTGAAAGAGTCAATAACGAACTGCGAACCTTGCGGGCGGGGATTCTGCAAAAGCTGGGTAATGCCGATGCCAGCTTGGAGTACGTCAATCGTTCTCGTGATGACCGTATCGGCGATGACCTTGATGGCGATGCCGATCAGCTGGTATCTCGTTTGAAGTTACCACTAGCTGAATCATTGACCTTCCAGGCGCAAAACGAACTGAATTTGGGTGACTATGACCCCTTATATCCCAACCGCACTACTTTAGGGCTGGACTGGAAAGCAGCCCAAGGGGTGACATTCCGACTGGCACACCAATTTTATGATGACAGCGAATTATTGCCGGGGAACTCCCTTACTACCTTGGATACGATTCTGGATCAAAAATTGTGGGATGATACTACCCTTACAGGTCGTTATTCCGTGCTTTCCGGCTTCAACGGCATGCAAGGACAGGGCGCTGTTGGTATCGGTCAGGGTTGGAAAGTAGCACCGGGGTTAAAAGTCAACCTGGGTTATCAATACGTATTCAAGAACATCTTTAATGCCACAGCAGCTGGCGATCGCTACCCGCAATACTACGCAGTTGGGCAAACCGCTTCTACTTTGGGATTATTTGCCGGTTCCGTTTACAGTCTCGGATTTGAATACACTGATAATCCCAATCTCAAAGCCAAGGCTCAGTTTGAATATCGTGATGGTGATGAAGGCAATAATCTAGTCATTTCAGCAGCAGCTGCTGGCAAACTTTCTCCCGCTTTAACAGCACTAGTCCGCTACCAACAAGCTGGCGAAGCAAACGTCTATCTTCCCTCCTCCAGTTTGATTACCGATGGAGTCAGATTTCAAGAACTGGGAGACACAGCCAGCCTCAAACTCGGTCTGGCATACCGCGACCCCACCAACGATAAATTCAACGGCTTGCTGAAATACGAGTGGCGGCAAAACTTTGACTCAATTCCAGAAACTCAACTCACAGGTAGTACCGCAACAGGTCATATTTTCTCCGCAGAAGGTATTTATGCCCCCAACTGGCGATGGGAGTTTTATGGCAAATACGCTTTCCGTAACGGCGTCACCTATTACGATGACGACAGATACGACGGAAGCGCTAATTTAGCCCAACTGCGGGCAACTTACAGACTTGGTTATCGCACCGATTTAGCCGTTGAGGGAAGGTGGATAGGTCAAAACTCCAACAGTGGTACTGACTACGACGAACTCGGTTTTGCCCTAGAAACTGGATATTACGTCACTCCCGATTTGCGTTTAGGTCTTGGCTACAGCTTCGGTAGCGTGGATGATCGAGACTTTACTGGCTACCGTTCTGAAGGTGGTTTGTATGTGAATATCAGCCTGAAACTGAATGAACTTTTGGGCGGCTTTGGCTTGCAGGAACCAGTACCCAAGCAACAACAAGAGTCTGAAATACCGACAGCGCAAAATCAGCCTGCCACACAGACACCTGAAACTGATTTGATTAAGCATTTGAAACAGATGCAGGCGCTAGCAGTTCCCCATACTCCTGTTTCTCAGAACGCCAAACCCAAACTAGTGAACAGTCTCAGACAGATGCAAACACAAAGCCAGAACTCAGTAAACGCGCAGCGGCTTATCCGTTGATAGGCAAAAGTCAGAAGGATGAAAGTTAAAAGAGTTTTAGTTCATACTTCATCCTTTTCATATGTGGTGTGATAGGAGCGAGTAATGTCCAGGTTGAAACTAAAAAGTAAGAATAAAGAAGGAAGAACAAAGAAGGCAGGAGGCAAGAGGCAGAAGGCAAAACGAATGGTTTCCCTTTTACCCTTTACCTTTTACCTTTTATATTCAGATATTGCAGTTGCCCAAACACCCTCCCCCACTCCCCCTCTCTCCCCCTCTTCTTCATTGCGGGTGGTGGTAAATAGCAATCAAGATGGTAGTCCCACGCCTGACAGCGCCTTGACTTTGCGGGAAGCGATTGAGGTAGTCAATGGTACGCTCAATGTTGATAAACTTAGTGATGCGGAAAAAGCACAGATCACACCAACAACTGATGGTTCTCGCATCGAGTTTAATCTACAGAAGAGTGCAACTACTATCCAGTTACAATCACAACTACCGGATTTAGCAACTCCCGGATTAGTTATAGATGGCAGCACTCAGCCAGGATACGATCCGAAAAGTTCGGCGACTGCGGAAATAGCGATTCCCGTACCTGTGGTAACAATAACTCCCGCACCAGGCAAAGAAGTATTTCGCGGGTTAACTGTTGTCGCTGATGACGTGACTATTCGTGGTTTGAGCATTTACGGTTTCACGGCTAGTCCCGTCAAACAGATTCTCGGAAATATAGCTTTTGATACTAATCCCAAGCCAGTGACTCTCACTACACCACCAGGGGATATTGTCATTGCTCACCGTTTTCCGCCTCCCAATACCAGCCACCAGCAACCGCCTAACGATGATTTTCCCTTCCGCGAGTCAGATGTAGCCCCAAAAAATGTTGTGATTGAAAACAACTGGCTGGGATTAACTGCTGATGAAAAAATGCCCCAGACAACATCAGCATTCGGGGTTTACGTTTTTAATTCCCAAGGCGCAACAATTCGCCGCAACCGTATTTATTACCACGATGGCAGTGCTGTTATTACTTCAGTGCGTGGTGAAAATACGGTGGTGCGAGAAAACATTATCGTCGGCAATGGGATTGCCGGAATGCCCGACGCTTTGCGATTTGAAGGTCTGGTGAACCAGTCCCAAGTTTTGGGCAATTTGATTTGTGCTAACGATGGGGCTGGTGTGTATTTATTCAAACCGCAAGGTAACGTAAAAATTCAAAATAACAAAATCACCCATAATGGCAGACGTTTGCGGCGTTCAGCAGTTTACTTGATGGGTAGCAATCATCAAGTAGTTGATAACGAAATTGACCATCAAACCGGCCCTGGGGTGGTAGTTTCGGCTTTCTCCCAGAACGATATTGGCCAGAACAGCCCAGCCATACGCAATGTCATCCAAAACAATAAATTTGCGGTGCTGGAGGGTTTGAGTATTGACCTCAATAGCCAGCAAAATCTGGATGTGAGCGACTTTCAAGTGGGTGATGGGCCCAATTCCCAGCGAGATTCTGGCAACCGTCGCCTAGAAACGGGGAATGCTGCCATTAATGCACCGGAATTTACCCAAAGGGCGTTTCCGCCTACAGGTAATAATGTCACCTTGCAGGGTAAAGCCGATCGCGGTTCGCAGGTGACAATTTATCGCTTAGGTGATTATCAAAGAGGCAAACAAGCGCTTTATCAACCAGGTTACGGGGCATTGAGTGAACCCTTGACAACCGTATCTGTGGACGAAGAAGGTAACTTTAGCGCCACAGTGGAGAATTTACAAATAGGAGATGCAGTGAGTGCGATCGCCACCGATCCACAGTACGGTACATCTGAACCCGCCGTGGCGGCAATCATTGGCCCTGCTGGCACAGCACCCAACCTCACTCCCAATAGTCAACCAACTCCTACTCAACCTTTTCAGTGTACTTCGCGACCTGTACCGCCACCACCACCGACACCACCAGCACCGCCGCCACCACCACCGCCAATTCGGATACAAGCACCAAACAACATACATTTTGCACTTGACAAATCCTTTATTAGTAAAGACAGTGCCGCTGTTCTAGATCGAGTGGCAGAAGTATTGCAGCAGTATCCTTTTATCGTCATTGAATTAGAGGGTCACACCGACCCCCGCGCCAGCAATGAATACAACTTGGCACTGGGCAAACGCCGGGCATTGTCTGTAAGAAATTACCTATTGCGTAAGGGCGTCGCCCCAGAAAGAATGACCATTCGTTCTTTTGGTGAAACTCAGCGTGCGACTGAAGGCGCAACTCGTGTAGATTATGCACGCGATCGCCGCGTGGAAATTATCTACAAAGACATCAGAGGTATCGACCTAATCGTTGAACCACAAGAACAAGACCTGCAAATAGAACCTGCTAGAAGAGGCAGATAGAAATTATGAATTATGAATGATGAATTATGAAATATTCGTCTTCATAATTCATCATTCTTTTGCCTTTTGTACAGACGCGCCATGGCGCGTCTCTACATCTTTTGACTTTATTTGCTGATGTTTAGGAACCAAAAAATGAAAGCTTTATTTAAGCACTTAAATTTTCATATTTTCCAGAATACGCTGCTGACATTGCTGTTCGTCATTCCCCAAGTTCCCTTGTTGGGGAGCATTTCCAGCCAAAAAGTGTTAGCACA
This sequence comes from Fischerella sp. PCC 9605, assembly GCF_000517105.1. GTDB lineage: Bacteria > Cyanobacteriota > Cyanobacteriia > Cyanobacteriales > Nostocaceae > PCC9605. Next base: position 1,688,153 of record NZ_KI912149.1, read on the forward strand.
AACAAGCTGTCCGGCTGGTTCAACACAAGCAACTCTCAACTGGGGTGAAAGTAATTTTCAAAGAGCGAATTTCAATCAAACTTTCAACATTGGCGGCGTCAACACTAACTTTCAAATGACGGAAAATCCTGCGGGAATTATCCGCGATGAATCACCACAAAACTCTCCTGGAAACCTTGGTGATGTTCCCTATGGGGTTGCTCCTGGCCCCTATGGCGGTATTAACAGACCATATCTGCGCTGGGGAATAGATGCTCGCGATCCCAGTCGAGGAGGTAATGCTACACTCACTATTACCTTTGCCCGACCAGTGACTTTACCAGTTCCCCTCACCTTCTTGGATGTAGACCGCGATCGAGCAGGCGAACCTCCCTACCAAGATCAAATTACAGTTACTGCATCCAACCAAGGTCAAAATGTACCAGTTACCCTCGCAAACATTGGGCCTGGTGCTATTGCCCAAATAGTTAACAGCAATACCGCACGGGGAGCTGAACCGCGCGTACCGCCAGGAAATGCACGTCCCGAAGAAAATTTTGGTAACGTCTTTGCAACAATCTCTCAACCTGTTACCCAAATTCAGGTTGTCTATCAAAGTGGGCCACTGTACAGACAGGGTCAACCACCCGGACAAGATGAAACAATAGGTCTTGCCGATCTTACTATCTGCGTACCCGCAGGCTCAATCGGCGATACCGTTTTCACAGATCGCAATAGTAACGGTCAACAAGATGCAGGCGAAACAGGAATTGCTAATGCCACTTTGACTTTACGCAATAGCGATGGCCAAGTCGTTGGCACAACTCAGACCGATGACAACGGTAGATATCTATTCACTGGTTTGCAACCAGGTAACTATACCGTAGAGGTAACAAGACCCAGTGACTTTACACCCACTACCGAAACAACTTTGTCGGCTAACGTGAGTGATGCCAATCCGCAAAATCTCGACGTTGACTTTGGTTTCCGCCCTGGCCAAGCAGGAGCAGCTGGAGACCCAAATTTGCGGTTAGTCAAGCGAATTACCAACGCTACCAGAAACGGTCAGCCCATCAGTGGTCTTAATTTTAATACTTTTGTAGATGATCCCAATGATGATGACGATAACAGATTACAGCAAGTAGGGCGATCGCCTGTTGGTCAAGTCAGTCTGCCCACACCCTTGAGTAGCGGCGATGAAGTTGAGTACACGATTTATTTTCTCGTTGATGGTGGTCAGCAATTACAAAATGCCAGATTCTGCGACTTGATCCCAACAGGCACAAGCTATGTCTCTAATAGCCTTTCTGTAAATGGAATTGCCAATCAAGGACAAGTTTTATCACCCTTGGCTCCCTTGCAGCCAGACTTTGCCAATATCTGTGGTAACAACAACAATAAAGGTGCGGTGATTGTCGGCCCGGCTAACATTCCCGACGGACAGTCTGGCTTGATTCGCTTCCGCGTCACGATTGATTAAGGGGGAAGGGGTAAGCCTTCGGTGGGGGAAAGGGGAAGGGGTAAGGGGAAAAGGGGAAGGAAAGAAAAATCCATTTACCCTTTTACCTTTGCCCTTTTTCCAAGCGAAGCCCTTTACCCTTTACTCTCAGGGAACAATCAACACCGGACAAGGAGACAGATTAATCACACGGTTAGTAACGCTATCATGTGCCCCTTCGTCAGTTAATCCCAGTCCTCGACAGCCCATGATGATTAAATTGGCTTCTATTTCATCAGCAAGATCGCAAATTACAAATGCAGGTTTGCCTTGCCTTTCAATGGTATCGGCTTGAATTCCTTGCTTAGCAAACACTGATTTGGCAGTCTCTAGCAATTGGGCAACAGTCTCAGATGAGGACATCACAACATCTTCACTCGTAGATGCATCTGCTTCTAGTTCTTCCACCACACTCAAAAGCACCAAGCGACTGCCGTACTTTTGGACGACATTTATAACTACATCGACTGCTTCCTGTGTTTCCCGACTTTGGTCAATTGGAAACAGAACTGTTTTGAACATCGCATTTACCCGTTGCTGTATAGAATTTGTGCAAAGTTGATCTTAAAAGACCCCCTTTACTGTCTGCTTCCTTCTTCTGGTTAGAGCATGGAAGTAGTTATTTTTCCACACGTTTTGGTATTGTCTGGCAGACAATTGACAAGAAACTCATCGCTTAACAATTCTTTGCACCACTTACTCCGGTACAATTTGGAATGAGTTTACTAATGAAAAACATAACAAAAAGGCAATCAGGAGGTTTGTGACGTGTCAAAGAAAACTTTAGCAAATTTATCTGCAACAGACTTGTCTGGTAAGCGTGCGTTTGTGCGGGTTGATTTTAACGTGCCTATGGATGATGCAGGTAATATTACAGACGACACTCGCATCCGTGCTGCTCTACCAACTATCCAGGATTTGATGCAGAAGGGAGCTAAGGTGATTCTAGCAAGCCATTTTGGGCGTCCCAAGGGTGTAGATGAAAAATTGCGTCTAACTCCGGTTGCTAAACGTCTGTCTGAGTTGCTGGGGCAAGAAGTTGTGAAGACCGATGACTGCATCGGCGATGAAGTTGCTGCCAAAGTTGGGGCATTGCAAAACGGACAAGTACTGTTACTAGAAAATGTCCGCTTTTACAAAGAAGAGGAGAAAAACGACCCCGAATTTGCGAAAAAACTGGCAGCGAATGCGGATTTATACGTCAATGACGCTTTTGGCACTGCCCACCGCGCCCATGCTTCTACTGAAGGCGTGACTCATTACCTGAGTCCTTCCGTGGCTGGATATTTGATTGAGAAGGAATTACAGTACCTGCAAAGCGCCATTGAAAATCCCCAGCGTCCTTTGGCAGCAATTATTGGTGGTTCCAAGGTTTCCAGCAAGATCGGCGTAATTGAAACACTGCTGGAAAAGTGTGACAAACTCATCATCGGCGGTGGCATGATTTTCACCTTCTACAAAGCCCGTGGTTTGAATGTTGGTAAGTCTTTGGTGGAAGAAGACAAGCTAGAATTAGCTAAGTCTTTGGAAGCTAAGGCTAAAGAAAAGGGTGTTACTTTCTTGTTACCCACAGATGTAGTAGTAGCAGATAAATTTGCTGCTGATGCCAATTCTCAAACCGTTAGCGTTGAGAACATCCCAGATGGTTGGATGGGCTTGGATATTGGCCCTGACTCGGTGAAATTATTCCAAGAAGCGCTGTCTGATTGTAAGACAATTATTTGGAACGGGCCAATGGGCGTGTTTGAGTTTGATAAATTTGCCGTCGGTACAGAAGCGATCGCCCGCACCTTAGCCGATCTCAGCAAAAACGGTGCTACCACTATCATCGGTGGTGGTGACTCTGTTGCAGCCGTAGAAAAAGTTGGTTTAGCTGACCAAATGAGCCACATTTCCACCGGTGGCGGCGCTAGCTTGGAGTTGCTAGAAGGTAAAGTATTACCTGGAATTGCAGCTTTAGATGAGGCATAATAACAATCTTTGAATTATGTTTTTGAGGGTGGACAATGACTTGTTCACCTTTTCTGTATGTTAATTGCTGGTTGGTTTTTGATTTTTCTTGGTGTCTTAGTGTCTTTGTGGTTGAAACACCAAGACACTAAGACACAAAGAGGAAAATGGACTTCTCTACTAAAATTTGGATTAGTTTTTTAATTACCTTGACAGGATCACTACTAACCACTAACCCTAAAACATGGAACCAGCTAACCAATTAAAAGGCATTATTTTCGATTTAGATGGGACGCTAGGAAACACTTTACCCGTTGTCTTTGCTGCCTTTCAACGTGCTTTGGAGAAGTTTTCATCGCGTCAATATACTAATGAGGAAATCGCGGCTTACTTTGGTGCTAGTGAGGAAGGGATTATTCAACAAATTGTGCGATCGCAATGGCAAGATTGTCTGCAAAGTTATCTCTATGAGTATGAAAAAGCACACGCGATTTGCGATCGACCGTTTCCTGGTATTGAAGCAGCCCTAAATCTCTGCAAACAGCAAAATATCGCTTTAGCAGTCGTTACTGGAAAGGGGCTATATAGTACTGCCATTTCGCTGCGGTGTATGGGCTTGGTGGATTGTTTCGATATTGTAGAGACTGGTTCTGCTGATGGTGCCATCAAACCATTGTCAATTCGGAATGTCTTGACCAGGTGGAATATATCACCGCAATACGTCGCTTATGTTGGTGATGCACCCTATGATATGCAGGCGGCAAAAGAAGTGGGCGTTATGCCATTGGGGGCTGCTTGGGCAGAAACGGCAAGCTTTGAGCTATTAGATGAAATGTCTCCCGTAGCAACGTTTCGTAGTGTAGAAAATTTCATTGACTGGATTCGTAGTTATTGCGAACGGTAACTTCCCCACCTATATAGGAGAAAATCGTGCAACCCAAGTGGTTAGAATGGGCGCAAAAATTACAAGCGATCGCCCAAAATGGTCTGACTTTTTCTGAAAACCCTTATGATCTTGAGCGCTTTGAAGCAATACAGGCGATCGCTGCGGAAATCATGGCAACCCACACCAACATCGAATACAGCTATATATTGGATCTGTTTGCCCGTGATGTGGGATACGCCACTCCTAAAGTTGATGTGCGCGGTGCAGTTTTTCGCGACGATACTATCTTACTTGTGAAGGAACGAGCCGACGGCTGTTGGACTTTACCTGGTGGATGGGCTGATATTGGTTTTTCTCCCAGTGAAGTAGTTGTCAAAGAAATTTATGAAGAATCAGGTTATCATGCTCGTGCCGTCAAACTCTTAGCTGTTTACGATAGAGATAGGCAAGGTCATCCACCGTTCCCCCATTACATATATAAGCTCTTTTTTCTGTGTGAACTTGTTGGCGGTTCCCCATCACCCAGTATTGAGACAGAAGCAGTAGGATTTTTTCCTGAAGATGGAATTCCAGAGTTGTCTATTGGGCGTGTGACATCAGCGCAAATTACCAGATTATTTGAACATTACCACTGTCCAGATTTACCAACAGACTTTGATTAAGTCTAACTATTTTCCACTCAATAAGTGCTAGATAACTGCTATTTCGATAATGCCCACTGTTGAGATGCTGGTTTTTGTGGCTACCGTGGCGATCGCTTCCATCTACGCTGATTAATTGATATTTGCATTCAACCGCTTACAAAACTTGAGTCCTTGAGTTTTTTGTTATAAAATATACTTATAATTTTAATTGGATACTGTTCGTTAGCTGAATAAATCACAATCTTAATGAGTAAGTTGGTATGGTTTTTAACAAGTTAATTATATTCTAAATTATGTTCATATCTATAGTTCATAGTTAGCGTTGTGTTACCTTGGTATTACTTGCAAAGCAAAATGTTGAACAATTAAGAGGAAATCATTATCGTAGTCCAAAAGCAACTAATTAACTCACAAATCAAGTCACCTCAAGTCTTCTTGATTGACCATGAGAATAACAATCGTGGTCTGACTGATACCCGTGAGGCTCTAGAGCTAGCTCAGAGCGTAGATCTTGACTTAGTTGTAGTCTCCGAAGGCAAAGACGCTCCAGTAGCGAAGATTCTCAACTATGGCAAGCTTCAGTATCAAAAGAAAAAACGTCAGAACCAAAGCGCTAGACCAACCGTTAAGGAAGTTAGGCTACGTCCAAATGTGGGTATAGCTGATTATAATTTACGCATCAATCAAGCCGTTCAGTGGTTGAGTAAAGGCGATTCAGTAAAGTTTGTCATTCGTTTACGAGGTCGAGAACATCAAAATCGCGCTCATGCTGGAGAACTGCTAGACCGCATTGTAAGTAATCTAAGTTCAGTGGGTAAAGTTCAGTCGCTTGATAAACGCTCACTGATTGTTCAAGTTATTCCTGCCTAAATTAACCTTTGAGGAATCTCTTAAGGGATTTCTCAATGAAGGAATTGCGCTCAATGAGTGGTTTGAGTCTATCACTCAACCATCTAAGCCATATATTTCTATTGGGCATTAGTCACATGATTTAGCATAGCCTACTTGTCAAGAGCGACAGCCCAATAGAAGATTTCCACTACGCGATTGCTTTAGAAGAAATGGTGAGCTTATGGCAACAGTAAATTATAAACTAACCGGGAAATATCTTCCACCTAACATATCTATTTTGGGAATATGTTTTGTTCCTGGAGTGACTGAAATTAGTAGCGAGCAGGTAACTGAAATACGGCAATTTATCAAAACCGATCGCTTGCTTCAGCATTATTTGGAGCAGAAAATTCTGATCATCCAAGATTGAAGGCTTGACCCCTTAAACTTGCTTCACTTGAGCTATTAGGAAGATGAGGGAGACAAGGGAGAGGGGGGAGACACCTTCGGGAAGTCAAAAATATCAAGTCAAAAATCAAAATTAGAATCTTTACTTTTGACTTTTGACTTTTGACTTTTGACTTTTGACTTGTTTTGTCCTCCTTGTCCTTCTTTTTTCCTACTTTACCGAGCCTTGCCCAAAAAATTTCGGAGGTTCGGCGAGGGTGTAAACTTGGGTTTCGTTGGCGATCGCTTTTCTAAGATGCAATGGCAGGTGTAGCATTCCCAAAAGTGCAATCCCATCTAACATCCGGAATCCGCCGCTAGTTTTTTCCTGCAACAGTTGGTCTATCTTTTCTGGGTCGGGTCGGGTATGGATCTCAACCTGTGAACCCAGGATAAAACCCCACGGTCTGCCATAGGTGCAGGTGTGACTGCTGTAGGACTGCACATTCGGAAAAACTGTATTTAGAGTTTTTGCCAAACGAGCGTGGAGGGTTAATTCTCCTGGTGAAACAGGGCCTGCTTGGACAACAAAAAACCCTTTTGGTGACAACACCCGCCGGGCTTTCTCAAAGTATTCCTTGGTGAACAACTGAAATGATGGCCCTGACTCAATGGGATCGCTGAGGTCAGAAATAATCACATCCCATTCTTCATCAGTGGTATCTAAAAAATCAAGAGCGTCCGCTATTACCACATGTAGGCGGGGGTCGTCAAAGGCATTCTGATGCATTTCGCTCAGGTGTTGCTTGCAAGCTTCCACCACTTCGCCATCAATGTCAATCATCACAACCTTGTCTACTGTCTGCCATCGCAGGACTTCCCTAGCGGTGGCTCCTTCTCCGCCACCCAGAATTAATACCTTACGTGGTTCGCCGTGAAAAATCATGGCAGGATGCACCAACGGCTCATGGTATAAAAACTCATCACCAGTACAAGATTGCCATTTGCCATCTAGAACCAGCGCTTTGCCGTAGGTTCCCGTCTCTACAATATACATTTCTTGGTATGCAGTTTTCTGGTAAGCAAGTACCGCTGTCACTCCGTGTGCGTATATATCCCAAGGAGTGATGTATTCGTTTACCCACAAATCTGCACCCACATCGCTACCTGGCATAGAATTACTCTCTCTACTTTCTCTATTTATTAGGCTGATTGGGCGATCGCTAAATGCATTTTTTGTCAGTCAATGTTTGATTTCATATCTAGCTTGAAAATAGGGGAAAGGGAAAAGGGAAAAGGGGAAGAGATTTTCATTCCCTCGTTGTGGGCATAATTGTTCGTGGAGGTTTTGCACCTTGAATGTTCAAGCGGGCGGGAAGCCCGTAACACACTAAACTGTATTTAATACTCAATCGCGTTCAAAAATGTAATTTTACCCCACCCCGCCTGACGGCACCTCTCCCCTTAGCAAGGGGAAGGAAAAAGGGTGGGGTTTTATATCTAAGTACGCGACTGGGTAGAACTATGAACTAGGTTGACAACGGATGATGAAAGTAGACTTTCAAAACAGTCACTCATGTGATTTCATCACGCAAAAAAGCACGAAAATACTTTATGCTTCTTCTTTCTTCCTCTTTTCTTCTGCCTCTTGGCTCTTTCAAGACAGGTTAATTGCCAACAATATCACGATCGTATATTTACCAGCAGCGTTTGTTCCAACTGCTTGATTGTTGGTTGAATAGTAGGTGATAACCTACCCCGAGGAAGTGTCATCAGTACATGGTTATTAGCTTGAAAAGCTTTGACAAGATATTCGCAAGCTTTTTCTGGATTTGTATGTTGACCGCAGGTAAACACATCTACTGCTATATAGCCGTTTTCTGGCCAAGTATGAATCGATATGTGAGATTCGGCTAACAGTGCTAGTGCAGTCACTCCGTATGGTTCAAATTGGTATGATATCTCTTTGAGCAGAGTAGACTTGGCTGTCTTAGCAGCTGCTTGTAAAGCCTCTCTAATGAACCCGATATCATTGAGTAAACCGATTGGACAGCCGTACAGTTCTAAAATGCAGTGTCTGCCAACAGGAACCGAAGATAATTCTTCGGGGGGGTAAGATTGCTTTTCCAATTCTTCCACCTTTACAACAACTAACGAAAAATCAACCCCAAGATGAATCAGGCTACTTCTTGGACTTTGAAGTTCGCCGCGAGACTTTAGACTTTTTTATGCTTTTATGCACAGAAATACAATTATTACATAAAAGCAGAAATTAAATACAAAAATTTTGACGAGCGATTTCTGAATAATAGGTGTTCAAAATATAACTTAAAGAGACAGTGGTTAGTGGTTAGTGGTTAGTGGTTGTAGAGACGTGCCATGGCACGTCTGTACATTGGTTAGTGGTTAGTGGTTAGTGGTTAGCAGCCAACAACTACCAAATGACCAATGACCAATGACCAATGACCAATGACTATTGACTAATTCATTCTGGTATGGGAGTTGGTTCTGGTGTTGGTGTAGCTGTCTCATCAGGTGTCGGTGTGGCTGTCTCACTAGATGTAGGGGTGGGTGAAGGTTCTGATGTGGGTGTATCGCTGGGGGTTGGTGTTGGCGATGGTGTTGGCGTGGGATTTTCCACTGTCAAAGTTAGTTGATAATCGAGTGGATTAGGTCTTCGCGACACAATCACAAATTCATAAAATCCGCTTTCTGGCAGTGTACCTGACCACGATCGCTTTTTGGAATCTTCTAACAATCGGTATTCGCCCGTAGGAGAATAAATTGACCACAAAACTTGAGAATTTGCCTCTAGCTTTACTTCCATGAATTGATCTTGGCGTAAATCAGCTATAAAAACTTTGCCAGCTGAGTCTTTGAGGTTGCCATTGACTGTTTTGCTAGTAGCACTGGGATCAAAGACAATTTTTTGGAAAGCACTTCTGGCAGCAATAGCGTTGAGTTGATCGGCAACAAACCCGTGCCAAACTTGTCCAATAGGCTGATTGATAAAATTCTTACCTTCCCGTTCTGGAAATTGCTGGAAGAATGCTGCATCCCCTAAATCGTACAAAGCACGGCTAGATACATTCAGGTTGTTGACTTCGACTTTCCAGCGATCGCGATCGGCTCCTCCGTAGGTACCCAGTCGCCGCCTAGCCTCTGAACTCAGTTGCGTCAACTTTTGCAATACTTGAGAGGCGGTGTTATCCCATTCTTTCCGCAATTGGGCATCTGTGGATTCGTCGGTGAGACTGCGTCTTTGCAGGGTAGGATTTTGATCCCAAAATACCTGATTTACCAAGCTCACATAAAAATTTTCATCAATACCTAATTGTTGACGGCGATCGCCTAATCTTTCTTTACGCGCCCGTTCTTCAGGTGAATATTTAGCCAGAGGATCGACGGGTTGCGGAGTTGGGCTAAATGTTGGTGTCGGCTGTGAGGTGACATTGTCTGAACCATCACCACGAGAACGCAACGAGATCAAGTTACTCGCTCCCCAAAAGCTAACGCCAGCAGCACAGGTAAATAATAAGAACACCAAAATGATTTTTCCTGGCGTCCACCAAGTGGGAGAGGGGGAGATGGGGGGATGGGGAGATGGGGTGGTGGGGAGAGAGGGGGCGACGGCGACGGTGAGGGCGGTTGGTGGATTTGAGGCTGCAACTGGGGCAGGAGGCTGAGTTGGGACAATGGGCGGGGTGAGGGCTTGCAGAACTTGACGAGCACTTTGATAACGTTCTTGGGGGGATGGAGAGAGCATTTTATCCAACACTGCCCCTAAATTGGGACTGAGGCTAATTTCTCGTCGCCATTGCCAATTGAGAGTATAACTATCAATTAGTTCTGATGGTTGTTTGCCTGTAAGCAAAACTAACACCGTCGCTGCTAAAGCATACAGATCGCTGTGAGGTTCTACCAAACCTGAGTGCATCTGTTCTGGAGGAGCATATCCAAACTTGCCCAGTAAGGTTGCTGGTGGTGTCACAGCGCCGGCGTTAGCTTGGTAATATTGAGAGGCGACGGTTGCTGCTACTTGTTTGACACCGCCAAAATCAATTAATACTGGCAGTTGGTCAACATTGCGAAGCATTAAGTTATCTGGGGAGATATCGCGGTGTATAACTCCCAAAGAGTGGATGTATTCTAAGACAGGTAGGATTTGCTGTAATAGTTGGCGTACTTCTGCTTCTGTAAACCGTAAACCTTGTCGCAGGCGCGTATCTAACAATGCGCGGTAAGTTTGTCCTTCTACGTAATCCTGTACTAAAAATAAGTATTCCTTGCCATTTAAGTTACTGCGAAATAACTCGCGAAAACGGGGAATTTGCGGATGTTGCAGTTTGTAAAGAACAGTAGCTTCCCTTTGAAATAATTCTTCTGCTTTTTGCAACACGTAGGCAGTTTGAACTTGAGGGGAAAATTCCTTTAAAACGCAGAGTTCCCGGAAGCGGTTGATATCTTCAGCTAAATAAGTGCGTCCAAACCCTCCTTGACCGAGTTGATGCACAATTAAATAGCGATCGCCCAAAGTTTGCCCCGATTGAATACCCTGACTAGCCGCAGCATCCAACTTCTCGCCGCAATGAAGGCAAAAGCGACTACCTGACGGGTTTTCGTGTCCTTTGGAGCAATAAACAGAATTCATAGTCAATAGTCAATAGTCAAGGGTCAAGGGTCAATAGTCAATAGTCAATAGTCATTGGTCATTTGGTAGTTGTTGGCTGCTTACTACTAACCACTAACCAATGTACAGACGTGCCATGGCACGTCTCTACAACCACTATCTACTAACTATTCCCTAATTAGCAGATTCTAGTTTACCCACTTGATCGGCTGCGATCGCATACCATATTTGAGCAAATGTACTCCGATCTAGTTTCCCATTGCCACGTCGTTGTCCTGGAAATAATCGGTCAAATTTTCGATTTGTTTCTGTTTGCAGTTGCTCGATTGTATAATCACCTAACTGACCTGCTTGGGCTTTTTGCTGCCAAGTTGCGTAATCTCGTGGGCTATAGCTTCCCAATTTCCGACGCGCACTTGTACTGAGATCAGCTTGTTCTATTTTTTTTAATAACTTGTCAGCATGACTGTACCATTCTTTTCGGAATCTTGCATCTTCTGAATTAGAGGTGAGGGAACGCCCTTTTAGCTCTGGATTATCAGTATAAAAAATTTTATCTACCGTTTGAATAAAAAATCCTTCTGGAATTTCTAGCTGTTGGCGGCGATCGATAATTTTAGCGATCCGGGTTGCTTCCTGCTTATCCAAGTTACCCGATGGTTTCGTCGGGGAATTAGAACCATCTGGAAATTTAGGGAGAGTGATCGTAGGAATCGTAATTGATGATACGCCCTGAATAACGGCATTTACCAGCGCCCAAGAACCAACGAAAGTCAAAGCGGCTACGGTTGTTGCTGCCATGCTTACAGCAAACGGACGCAGCCAAACAGGTATGTTTAGAGTTTGAGCGATCGCTTGTGTTTTGTTGTTGAATTTGGTAGCCAGGGCTTGGGCGCGTTTTCGCCCAACAGGTGCAACTACCATAGTCCGGAGTTTAGTAACATGGGGATTGACAGTTTTGGTAGGGGTAGGCGATTGTAAATCTTTGAGGACTTGATCCGCACTTTGATAGCGATCGCTAGGTTTATAAGCCAGCATTTTTTTTAACACAGCTTCCAGGTGAGAACTCGTTTTGATTTCCGTTCCCCAACGCCAAGTTCCCTGATAGCCGTCATAGAGTTTTTGTGGTTCCTTTCCTGTCAGCAGCACCAGCGCCGTCACCCCCAAAGAATACAAATCGCTACTCGGAAAGGCTTTGCCCTGGCGTAGCTGTTCTTCTGGCGCATAGCCTTTCTTTCCCAACAAAGTCCGGATTCCACCCAGTTGAGTAAACCAAAAACCCTGAGAAGCAGGTAATTGTTTCACACCGCCAAAATCAATCAAAACTGGTAGGCTATCAGAATATCGCCAAATTAAATTATCAGGAGAGATATCGCGGTGAACCACATTTTGAGAGTGGATGTAGGACAACACAGGTAAAAGTTGTTGCAGGAGTTTAATTACCTCTTCTTCGCTAAAATTTTCTCCTTGAGCAAGACGTTTTTCTAGCAACTCCTGGTAATTGTCACCCTCCACATAGTCTTGCACCAAAAAGAAAAAATCATGATTGCCAATCTTTGCTTGCAGTGAGGTGTGAAAGCGGGGAATTTGGGGATGCTGAAGTTTTTGCAGTACACTAGCTTCTCGCTCAAACAACTCTTTAGCTTTTTTTAAATTCTGCTGTTCTTCTACTTGGGGTGCAAATTCCTTCAGCACGCACTCTTGCCCGGATTGCTTCACATCCTCCGCCAAATAAGTACGTCCAAAACCCCCTTGCCCTAATAACTTTACAATCCGATAGCGCTTGGCTATCAACTCTTCCTGATGAATAGGCAAAGGTTCACCACACTCGGTACAAAAGCGATTACTCCCTTTATTGGCGTGTTGTCTACTGCAATAAACCTGCATGGTGCTGAAGAATAGATAAAAGGTTTTATTATTTAGCTACAACAAAGATAACCGTTATTACGGACATCCCTCTCAATCTTGAGTGGGAGAGTGGAGCAGTGGGAGAGTGGGCATCGGGCATTGAGCATTGGGCATAGTTAACAATCACCAACCACTAACCACTAACCACTAACTACTAACCACTAACCAATGTACAGACGTGCCATGGCACGTCTCTACAACTACTAACTACTAACCACCAACCACCAACCAACAACCAACAACCAACAACCAACAACCAACAAACATCATGAATACCGAATCACAACGGCAGCGGGCAGTTAGCGCATATACAGATTTTTTAAATACCCCCTTAGATATACTCATACAACAGCATCTCCACACTAGAGTCGAATCAGCACAGCAGTCGCCCCAACAGGAGGAATTCCCGCACGGGGCTGCCTCAGTTTTGTCATTATTTCATGATGTAGCTACTAGTGTACCTGCATACAAACATTTCTTGGCAGAACATGCAATCAATCCCGACTCTATTCAAACCTTTGCAGATTTTCAAACACTGCCGCTGATTACTAAAGAAAATTACCTTCTGCGTCATCCTTTAGCAAACTTATGTCGCCACGGGCAGCTAGAAATGTGCGACATGATTGCTGTTTCTTCTGGTTCGACAGGAAAACCGACATTTTGGCCGCGTTTCTTCACAGATGAGTTACAAATAGCCACACGCTTCGAGCAGATATTTCACGACAGTTTTGCTGCTGATACTAAACGCACTCTCGCTGTAATTTGTTTCACTTTAGGAACCTGGGTAGGGGGAATGTATACCACCAATTGCTGTCGCTATCTTGCCAGCAAAGGTTATCCTGTTACCGTAATTACTCCAGGTAACAATAAAGAAGAAATTTTGCGGGTAGTCCAGGAACTCGGTATTGCTTTTGAACAAGTTGTATTGTTAGGATATCCACCATTCCTCAAAGATGTGATTGATACAGGCATTGCTCGCGGCATTGAATGGCAACGGTATCAAATTAAATTGGTGATGGCAGGAGAGGTGTTTAGTGAGGAATGGCGCAGTTTGGTAGGTGAAAGAGTAGGTTTTCAACATCCCTGCTACGATTCTGCATCACTCTATGGCACAGCAGATGCAGGTGTATTGGGCAATGAAACACCCTTAAGTATCTGTATTCGCCGTTTCTTAGCAGCACATCCAGAGGCGGCGCGCACTCTGTTTGGTGAATCTCGTTTACCCACACTCGTACAGTATGACCCAGTCAGTCGTTTTTTTGAAGTCAAAGATCGTGCATTGCTCTTTTCTGGAGACAACGGTATTCCCTTAGTGCGTTACAATATTTTGGATACTGGTGGTATAATTAATTACAATGCTATGCAGCAGTTTTTGGCGCAGTACGGTTTCGATCCGGTGACTGAGTTACAAGCTCATGGTGGTAGAGGTGTGCGCCCATTGCCTTTTGTTTATGTTTTCGGACGCTCTAACTTTACCGTCTCTTACTTTGGTGCGAATATCTACCCTGAAAATGTAAGTGTGGGATTAGAACAGCCAGAAATTAGAGATTGGGTTACGGGCAAGTTTGTCATGCAGGTAAAAGAAGATGCAGATCAAAACCGGTTTTTATCTATAGTTGTGGAATTAGCGCCAGGAGAAGAAGGTAACGAACAAAGAAGGCAAGCCATAACATCTTCCATTCTCACCCAACTATTGCGCCTCAACAGCGAATTTGCTAACTATGTTCCACCAGAATATCAAATGCCACAAATTGCATTAGTCCCAACAAGCGATCCAGAATATTTTCCTGTAGGAGTAAAGCATAGGTATACGCGTAAGTAGTTAGTGGTTAACTGTTAGTAGTTGGTGGTTATTAACTATGCCCTATGCCCCCAACCCCAGTTAACAGACACGACCTAACAACTTAAAAGACCGCATATGTTTGCCTAATTTCTTCTAAAGCTCGACGTAGATCTTCAGAGTGCATCCAACCCACAAAACCTGCATATAAACATTGCCCCTCTGGAGACGCGACAAACACGTGGTCTACCCCTAGGAGATTTCTCCAAGTTCGGATTGTACCACCGTTGTTGAGGTTCATCAAGATTTCAGCTTTGCTAAAGTCTCGCCAATGACCATCCGTAATACCTGGTACGTCGTGTAACCGTCGAATGATTTCGTCAAAAGCGATGGCTTCACCAATTGTAGAATCCAACCAGAATTCGCTAATTACAGACACGACGGCTGGATGATTTCTTAATGCAGCGTGGGATAGACCAGGCAGGTAGGTGAACAAAGCATTGGGAAACTTTGTACATTCTACGGGAATTGTACCGTCACTGCCACCGTCAATATCTCCTGCGATCGCTAAAGTTGGGATAACAGCAGCAATTTTTTCAGCGATGATTTTACGATTTATTCCCAAGTCACGAGCAATTCCGATTCCTAAGCCAAACGGGTCAATAATTCGCCCCAAGTCTGCTCCCCCAACTGGCGATGCAATCAAAACGAGCGAGTGTATCTTAGACCACCATTCTGGATGCAGTTTCAGTACTTCTAACCAGATTAAACCGCCCATCGAATGACCAATAATCCTAATCGGTACATCCGAATAGTTATCTATTTGCTTGCTGGCAATGTTTTCTACAAGCTCGATTAGGGGAGTTATGCTAATCCAGGTCTGAATGTATCCCAGATTAGGTGCAATAATCACGGTTGTTTCCGTAACCAAGCTACGAGCCAGAGCCTTCATTTGTTGGTTATCATCAGCCCAACCATGCTGCACAAATAGGAGAAACTCTGGTACGTAGGGTTTTATATGCATTTTATCTTTTGATTTTTGACTTTATAAATTTTAACTTGGAGTTTGACCACAGTCAGACGCCATATAAGAAGCTGTTAGAGATAAAGTCTCTGTTAGGGGATTAAACAGGATAACAAGTTCGGCGATCGCATACACAATATCGATGAGCCAGAATAAGCAAAATATGAGACTTATTATTTTGTTACAAAGGGATGAGTCAATAAGCTTTTTAACAGAAAAATCTCCTCATGGACAATCACCCACTAGCATGAATGTAAATTGCGTTTACAAGTCAGGAAGTTTGCTTTTACTGCCATTGATTCAGTTGAAGTAATAAAGGGGGTTATTTGGTCAGATTTGGTATGAGTTATTGCTACTGAAAGTATATGTTTTTTTGAAAAATTATATTTTTATATTTACATTTATAGCTGATTTAAAGACTAATTATTATAGTGAGACTGTGAGTTATAAACATATTTGGAATTAACTTGCATTTAATGTGATTTGATACTGAAACCATATATTTTTAGTGTAGAGAGACGCTATGGGGTGTTTAGACAAAGGGTAAAATCTTTTTTCGTTGTTTCCCATAAATCATATTAAAAGTAAGTTGTCAGGCTCAAGAAGATTCTTTATTTTGAGTATAAAAGAGTCTAGGGGTTTAACTATCTCAGCAATTGGTTTTTGTCTTAGTAAATTAGATAAAAGCTTTCAAGTTTTTTAGAAGTAAATAAGTAAGGCAGAAATATGAAGACTATATTAATTTTTGCCTTTGTAATTATCGTGTTACTAGGGTTACTATTGACACCATCATCGATATTAACACAGGCACAAAAACAGGTGTCACCCAGACAAAACATTGAACAAGTAAAAGAGCAAAATGAATCTGAGTTAATGGCTATTGATGGTGTAGTTGGTGTCGGAATTAGTGAATGTGAAGGTGCTCCTTGTATCAAAGTGTATTTAGAAAATGAATTTCCAAAGTTGAAAAAGCAAATACCAACTCAACTTGACGGATTCAAAGTAGATACAGAAGTGACTGGATCTATTGAGGCGTTGCCTCAACAACAATAAATGTTCCGTTTGTGAAAGGAGGCGATCGCAATGAACAATATTGAGACCGTGAAGCAGAAACACGAGGATCAACTGATGAGGCTGCCCAACGTTACAGGCGTTGGCATCGGTGAGAAAGAAGGCAAGCCAGTCATTAAGGTCTTTGTGGAGCGTAAAGTTCCGGAGTCGGAATTGCAGCCGCAGGAAATTGTCCCCAAGTCTATAGAGGGATGTGAAACAGACGTAGAAGAGATTGGCATCGTGACAGCACAAAGCCAATAAAAAAAGGAGATTTAATATGAAACTAGATGACAATATGATGCAAAGGATGACGTTGTCACCAGAGGCTACAGCAGAAGCACAAAAAGCTCATGCTGCTGCCGTTGAAGAATTTATGGATCCACAGCGACTACGCCCCAATGTTGTTGGTATGGGAGTTGGCATGAAGTGGAGGGATGGGGAGCCTACAGGTGAACCAGCTCTGGTGACACTAGTCAGCCGCAAGTTACCGAGGGATGAGTTGAGAGAAGCTGACCTGGTGCCGCAGACATTGGCAGATATGCAAACCGATGTCCTTGAAGTAGGTTATCTTTTCGCTCACGTGGGCGAGTTGCGCCAGCAGCAACCATCGCAGCTAAGAACCGAGATCATACAACCCGGCGATGGTCTGCTCACAGGAGGCTACCGTGTCAGCGAAACAGTCGAGCCACTAGAGAAACCCACCATTGAGCTTCTGGCCAGACGTACCCGCCCAGCGGAAGGTGGCTACAGTGTCGGTCATTTTAGGATTACGGCGGGTACTATCGCTACTTGCGTGTATGACATCCTACCGGGAGGTTCCATTAACCCGCCCACGCATGGAGTAGGTGTACCATCCCGTTACTATATCCTCAGCAACAACCACGTCCTGGCAAACAGCAATAATGCAACTATTGGCGATCGCATCCTTCAGCCGGGGCCGTTTGATGGAGGTGTCGATCCATCTGACCGCATTGCTAACCTCAGCAGATTCATCCCGATTGAGTTTGAGCCACCAATACCGAGGGCACAGCACAATAACCTTGTAGACGCAGCTATTGCCGAAGGTCAGTTCCACGATCTAGATCGCGAGATTTACTGGATTGGCTACGTACGGGGCTGGCGGCGGAAGCAGAATGTAACGGTAGGGACGCGCGTGTATAAGACCGGACGCACCACAAACTTCACAAGCGGCAGGATTACAGCGATTGGTGCTACGGTCGATGTCAATTACGGTGGTGGCAGGCTAGCACGGTTCAGAGACCAAATTGTTACCACGAACATTTCAGCTCCTGGTGACTCCGGTTCACTGGTAGTCACGCTGGAGAACAGCATCCCGGTTGCGGTAGGACTGCTATTTGCCGGTTCCTCTGTGGCGACTATTGTCAACCAAATTGAAAACGTGCGATCGCTACTGCGGGTGGAAGTAGCAGAGCAGATTCTCTAATTTGACCAGTCTCATACCAAGTTGCAATCACAGCTAAAAAAAGGAGTATTGATATGCCAGAAACATTAGTACAGGGCATCGCCGCCGAAGCAACCCAGGATGCCAATGAGCAGGAAGTTCGCCAAATATTCAAGGCACGAGAGGGAGTCGAACCACAAGAATTATTCGGCACCGGCCTTACCTACAGACACAATTGGGGAAATAGAAACGGTCAGTGGATATTGCACCTTAATTGGAACTTCGTCACAAATAACTCTCGCGTCTTCGTATCAATCGGCGAAGGTGCAACTGGGGGAGGCAAGTTGATCGGAGCTGCCAGGTACACCCTCCACAACGTTGCTCCGAGTAACGGTAGAGTCAGTATCTGGGTTAACATTGAGTGGAATTCTCCTATTCCACTCCTTGTCGATTACCTGGTCGTCAATCCCTAATACAGCGCTTTGCATCTAGATGGAGTCCACCCTGCCCCTAATCCCCACACTGTAGGGATTAGGGGCAATAGGGATTGGGAATTGGATCTTTTCGCTTGCCCGATGCCTATTGCCCTTTGCCCTTTCCTGCCTTCTTAGTACACGATCAAACCTGCCTGACGCAGGATAAAGAAAAGAATAGAGTTGACAATGCTAAGCGCGATCGCCCCAATAATCGCACTTGCAATTCCCCACCGGAGTCTAAATCCCTCAACTATCCAAGCTGCCAGACCAAATACAATGATGCTGCCAATCAAGGGAATCAACCCCAGGCTAATAACGGTACTTGTCGTTCTAAACCAATTAGGAAATAAACTCCAAATGCCATTGAAAGCGCCAATAATTGCTCCAGCAATCAGAGCAATCCAGGGACTATCAACCTCAACGCCTGTAGGTAGTTTGGAGATGATTAATAAACTGATAGCAATCACTACAACAGAAATGAGAAAGCCAGTCATTGATACACCTCAGAATGAAATTAGAGTCAGTCATGGTAAATTAGTGTTTGCAACTATTAAACCTTGAATGTCAGCGTCTGTTCCAATTTCTTGAGCATGGAAGCTTCTGGTTCGCTGACCTTTTCACCACCAATACTAAGAAAGCCTCCCTCCTTAACCGCTTCCGCTACTTTTTGGGCGATTGACATCAGCCAAGATTTGAACTCTACTGCTTGTGCGGCAGTAACCTTAGCTGCCAGAATTGATGAAACCTGCTCAAAATGAGCAATGGCTTTCTGACGCCCCTCTGCTGCATTCTTCAGGTTCTGGAGTTCTCTGAGTAATTTAAACTCCTTCTTTAAGAGTAATGCCTCACCTTGAACGGGTTCTTTAGTGTCAGCTTCATTTAAGGAAGCAACCAACGCTCCTACCAAGTCATTTGTGATATCCTGGCGTTGCTGTTCTGCTGCAAGTATCTTGATTCCTGCCTGCGCTTCTTTTAGAAAAGAGACAGGATCGGTCTTGTCTGCTAGCGTTAGCCCCATGACGGCTTGTAAAGGAGCCTGCATGAGAATTGCCCATTCACTGTCTGAGAAATATTGCTGCGCCATTTTTGACTACCTCATAGTAAGACAAGCTTTGATGGTGACTAGTACCGCTGCGCGGAAGTCACGCATTCAAAAGTCAAAAGTCAAAAGAATTGTATTCCGGGCTTTTGCGCCATTTTGTATGGTAGGTTTATTTGCACCGTACTGTACTAGACATGAAGAAATGGACTATCACTTACCAGAGAAAAAAGCTGGTATATCTTGCTCGAACAAATATTATGGAAACTTTGAATTTTAGTTATTTTTTATACAGTTTAAACATAATTTAATTAACACTATTGATACCAAAGTAACTGTTCAATAACTTTGTCAGCTTTGAGGTTTTGTTTCAATAGCAGATAAGCCAGTTAAGTAAGTTAGTTCAAAAAACTTAGTACAGTATTTCATTAAATCGTAGCGAATTTCCTTAAAAATACTCTGCTACCTGGTGCGCTGACTCTGCGTTCCTTTGCGTTTAGAACACCGATTCAGTAATCTTCAAAAGAAAAGAAAGACAAAACAAGTTAAAAGTACCAAGTCAAAAGATTCTAATTTTGACTTTTGACTTTTGAATGCGTGACTTTTGACTTCCCGAAGGGTGTCTTCTCCCTGTCCCTTGTCTCCCTTGTCTTCTTTGTCCCCCCTTTTATGGAGGCGGAACTTCCAATTTATTCGTTAATTCTTGCGATTGCTCTGGTACAGATGCTTGTGCTTCCACTTCTTCTGCTCTCATCCAAGCGGCTATCATCCCAGCAATTGGAATAGATAGAAACACACCCAGTAACCCAGCAACTCGCTCACCTATGAACAGAGCTAGAAAGAGTAAAACGGGGCTTATCTCCAAGGCATTGCCCATCACTTTCGGACTCACAAAATTGTCTTGAATTTGTTGAAGAATGATACAAGCAATAATAACTTTGACGGCAACTACCCAGCCCTGAGACGCCAAAATTAAGAGACTAACCGTGAGTACTGCAAGTGTTGCACCAATACCGGGGATAGCATCTAATATTCCCACTATGAGTGCTAAAAATAACGCATAGTTGACTCCTAAAATTGAGAAGATAATAAAACTCGCGGTTGACAAGAATAGCATTAACAATAATTGCCCCCGGAGAAACCCCAGGAAACTTCGCTGAAATGTGATGGCAAAGCGATCGCGCGACTTGGCAGGTATCAATCTCAAACAGGAAAACCAGAGCTTTTCGCCATCAATCAGCATGTACAGACTGATGACAGCAAGAAAAATCAGTGTGAAAATACTGGAGAAAATATTTTGAACAATTCCTATTCCAGAGATTAAACCCGTTTGTAAGGTATCAAATAACCTCTCAAAGTTTAAGTTGCCTAGAAACTCTTTGAAGGGTAATATATTCTGGGTCTTGAGGGCATCAGCAATCCGTGCAGTTAGTCCTTGTCCTTGATGGATCACCTCCAATCCAAGGGCAGTTACCAGAGCAATGAGCACAGCAACAGTAAATAAGAAGACAATTGTAATTGCCAATCCCCGGGGAATATAGCGAGACAACCACTTAACTGGATAGTTGAGTAATGCTGCAATAATCGCAGCGGTAGTAAAGATGGCAATAACGTTATAGAAGTAACCAATTAGCAGAACAAGCGCCCAAGCACAGGCGAACAGCAACAGCAAGCGTAGCAAGGTTGAGGTGTTGAAAGTTTGCCAGGGATTTGGTTTTGGGGATTGACTCATAATTTGTTAAAGTGTCATGAGTGCTATCGGTTCGATGTCTAAGTCGTTTCCACCAATTAGTTTGCAAGCATTTTTTCGTACCATCGTGTCACTTGCCAATTTTGTCTGTCTATATTATCTAGGAGATTGAGCGATCGCTTGTCTAATTTTTGTAATCACTCAAATTTTATACTGGACGCTGACAAACTAAATAAAACTTCCATTTTTTGTTCTGGATGAACAGAATTTTCTCTGGTTACAGCAATACTGTAATTAATAATTACATCTCCCAGCTGATAATTATTGATGTCAAATGCTTGGCTGAACTCACATGCCAAGCTATTATTTATTACAAAATTATCAACCGCAAACGGCGAGTAGCTTAACGCAGCATTACTATCTTAGAAAATGGCTAGAAAGTTAGCGTTGATGAACTGATTGCAGAAATCCAAAAATACACTTCATATCAAGTTCGGGTGAACACCGATCGTATCTGTGAAGGTCGGTAATAGGTAATGGGAAAAATCAATTAGCAATTACCAATAAAACCAACCATATCGTAAGTAATTAGTCGACTTGATATAATAAGCTACTATTCCAGCTTCAAATATTTGGTTGTTAGTAGAACTACCAACTATCTCCTCACAAGTTCCTCATTTTCTTTTTCTACAACTATTATTGTGGCACTCCAAAACTAACTTGTTGATGGAGGTTGAGGGTCATGAGGAAAAGAGGAGCTTTAGCAGCAGCAATATTAATTACTCTCAGTTTGGGTATTGTCAGTCAATCTTTTGCTCAACCAGGAATGAGGATGAGAGGTAGTGGTGGCTGGGGGCCAGGACATCATTACAGCAGAATGTATAATGCTCAAACTGTTGAGACTCTCAGTGGGGAAGTAGTCAGTGTAGATACAATTACTCCCTCTAGAGGAATGTCTCAAGGTGTGCATTTGACTTTGAAAACAGCTAAGGAAACTATTTCGGTACATTTAGGGCCAAGTTGGTACATCGATAACCAAGATATGCAAATTCAGCCAGGCGACAAAATTGAGGTTAAAGGCTCAAGAATTTCTTTTGCAGGAAAACCAGCAATTATTGCGGCTTCTGTTAAGAAAGGAAACGAAGTACTAACGCTGCGGGATGACAAAGGTTTTCCTGCTTGGAGTGGTTGGAGATATGACAATCAACAACCTCAGAGGTAGATCGCAAAATTTACCCAGCTATTTCCTTGATCTGTTCTAACTGCTGTACTTGTTCTAATAGACGGGTGGCGATGCGATCGCACACTACTTCACATAGCTCAAAAATTACCGGATCGGAAATCTGATAAAAGACGCTCACTCCGTTGGGATGGCGAGAAACCATCCCTACTTGCATCAAAACTTTCAGATGTTTAGAAACATTCGCCTGACCTAGCCCCGTTGCTTCCACAATTTCTGTCACACTTTTAGGCCCAGACCTTAAACAATTCAAAACTTGCAGTCGGCTGACTTCTGAAAGCACTTTGAAATACTCGGCAACTTGAGTAAGAGCTGTAATTGATATCTCCGACATAAAACTTTAACAATACAAAACCAAAATCTTGCTTCTACTACCATATTACTATATAGTAATATGGTAGTAGAAGCAAGATTTTGGTTTTGCTGCTTAAAATTATACACAGTAATCGAATAGAAGGCTTCACCTACCAGGGAGGAACCAATGGAAAACGTGAAAAGGATTAATGATGAGTTAACCGTATCAGGACAGGTAACGCCAGAACAGTTGCAACAGGTAGCAAATGAGGGCTTTAAGTCAGTAATGAATTTGCGATCGCCTGATGAAAAAGGTTTTCTTGCCGACGAGGAGCAACAAGCCAAAGCATTAGGGCTGCATTATGTAAATATTCCAGTCAAAGTTGATACCCTCACTGAAGAACAGACAACAGAGATTCTCAAAGAAATAGACGAACTTCCGAAACCAGCCTTAATTCATTGCGGTACAGCGATGCGTGCGGGTGCAATGTCGTTGATGAATGTGGCGACAAGGCAAGGAATGACACCAGAGCAAGCATTTCAAAAGGCTGGTGAAATCGGTTTTGATTGCAGTTCCAATCCAAAAATGAAGGAATTTTTCGCGCAATACGTTTTCCAGCACTCATCAGCAAACAAGTGAAGGAAGAAAGCACTATGGCTTTGATTTTAGAGCAAATAAACGTAGAGGGGCTGGCGCACCTATCCTATGTTGTTGGTGATGATAAAGCAGGTGTAGTAGCAGTCATTGACCCCCGCCGCGATGTAGATATTTATCTGCAAAGAACACGGGAGATGGGAGTTAGAATCACTCACATTATCGAAACTCACATCCACGCCGATTTTGTATCTGGTTCTCACGAACTGCAAGCAAGGACTGGTGCACCTATTTATGGTGGTAAGAGTGAAGATTATCAATTTGAATTGCACCAGCTGAGTGAAGGCGACGAGTTGAAAATCGGTAGCGTTACTCTACGCGCCTTGCATACTCCTGGGCATACACCCGAACACGTCTCCTTTATTATCACCGATGCGAAACAGGGTCAAGAACCCTTTGGTGTATTTACTGGTGACACCCTATTTAACCTCGATGTCGGACGTCCGGATCTACTCGGTGGTGGGACTGAGAAGAAACTGGCAGCCCAACTTTATCATTCATTGTTTGATAAACTAGTGCCGCTTGGCGATCGCATGGAAATATACCCCTGTCATGGTGCTGGTTCAGCCTGTGGAAAATCGATAGGCGATCGCAGGCAGAGTACAATCGGCAACGAGCGGATTTTTAGCGAGGCATTTAAAGAGCGTAGTGAACAAGAGTTTGTCGAATGGATATTAAGCGGTATGCCAGAACCGCCGAGACACTACACACGCCTGAAAAAAGTCAACGCCAAGGGGGCAAAGGTGATGGGTTGCGTGCCGACTTTGCAACCCCTATCACCCCCAGAATTCCAGAACCTGATGGCGGATGAGAACACCATCGTTATCGATACCCGCTCAATTCTCGCCTTTGGCGGCGGACATATTCCAGGAGCCATCAATATTGCACTGCGACCAGAATTTCCCAATTGGGTTGGCTGGATGATCGATCCAGAAAAGAAACTGTTACTGGTGATAGAGAGTGAGCGTGATGTGAAATTGGTGACAGAACAGTTATTCCGGCTCGGTTACGATAATTTAGCTGGCTATCTGCACGATGGCATGACCTCGTGGCAAAATGCAGGGTTACCACTTGCACATTTAGGTGAGTGGACAGTGCATGAACTGAACGAACATAAAGACGAACCTGAGGTGACAGTTCTGGATGTGCGAGGTGACGATGACTACAAACACGGTAAAGTGCCTGGTGCTAAACATATCTACGTCCCACACCTAGAAGAACATCTGGATGAATTGGATAAAAATAAGGCGATCGCTACCTACTGCGGTACTGGCTACCGTGCCTCAATTGCTGCCAGTCTCTTACAAAAGCAAGGGTTTGAGAAAGTTATTAACGTTCCTGGTTCCTGGACAGCCTGGAAAGCTGCGGGACTACCAGTAGCAAGTTAATTATTAGTCATTAGTCATTAGTCATTTGTAATTCTAATGACTAATGACTACTGACCAATAACGGAGAACCTAAATATGTTATTTCGCCAATTATTTGATGCAGAATCCAGCACATATACTTACTTAATTGCTGATACCAACACCAAAGAGGCAATTTTAGTAGATCCGGTGCTAGAGCAAGTAGAGCGTGACCTGAAATTGCTCAAAGAACTGGGATTAACCCTGCGTTACTGCCTAGAAACTCACATTCACGCCGACCACATTACAGGAACAGATAAATTACGATCTGCCACGGGTTGTTTAGGTATTGTTCCACAAAAAGCTCATGCAGCCTGTGCCGACTGCTACATCGGAGATGGGGAAAAATTAACTTTGGGAGAAATAACTATCAAAGCCATTGCTACCCCCGGTCATACCGATAGCCATAATGCCTATCTGGTCAACAATGACCGAGTACTCACGGGAGATGCTTTATTTATCCGGGGTTGTGGTCGCACCGATTTTCAAAGTGGTGATGCTGGCACTCTCTATGATTCCGTAACACAGCGGTTGTTTAGCTTGCCAGATGACACCTTGGTGTATCCAGGTCATGATTACCGTGGTCATACTGTATCCACCATTGGCGAAGAAAAACGCTGGAATCCCCGGTTTGCAGAATGTAGCCGCGAAGGTTTCATTGAATTAATGGGGAACCTGAATCTGCCAAACCCGAAAAAGATGATGGAAGCAGTTCCTGCCAACGAACAGTGTGGCAATGTGACGGCGGTTGCTGTTCATTAACCTTGATTAGTTGGAGTGGCGGACAATGAACATTCTCTGGCATAAGTTCCGACACATCCTTTCCTGGCTTTTGTTAGTTGGGGCGTTAACCTTATTGTTGTTCCTAGGTTTGGGACTCTTCAGCGCCCCACCAGCTGCGGCTGTAGTCAGACAACAGGAAGAAACACCAGGACAAATGCTTTACCAGTCACGCCAAACTTTACAGGATAAGGATGGCAAGACCTGGCAGGCGATCGCCTTCAAGCGAGTCCATCGCAACGGCAATACCAGCTTTTCTCTGCGGTTGGTAGGATTTCCCGGTGCAGTAGTTTTGGATCGCGATCAACCCCTTGTATTGACTTCTTCTCTAGGAAAAACCCTGATTGCACCCGATATTTCTCAGCAAATCTTTACCGATACGGCTACAGAACCCCATATTGGACAGTACGATCTTCAGCCTATTCTGTCAGAGTTGCAGCCAGAAATTCCCTGGATACTGGAACTGCCAACTGTAGACCACTCAACGGTTAAGTTACTAGTTCCATCCTGGGTGGTGCAGGAATGGCAAACAGTTGGCTCAAGTTGAGCGTAGGGAAATATTTCTATCTACTATCGATATCTCATAACTAAAAGGAGAACTTCAATGCTTGTAATTCAACAAGAATACCAGTCTAGCTTTGATACTGCCATGCATTGTGTCGTGGAATGCGAACACTGTGCCAAAGCCTGCATGGGTCATCCAGACATGGTGAAATGCGCCCAAATGTGTCTCGACTGTGCCGAAGTCTGCCAAACTCTTGCGACTTATATGGTTCGTGGGTCGTACTTCATTTCCCACTTGGCACGAGCTTGTGCTGACATCTGCGAAGCCTGTGCACAGGAATGTGAAAAGTATAATCTAGAACATTGTCAAAAATGTGCTAAAGTCTGTCGGCAGGCAGCAGAGGAGTACCGCAAAATTGCTAGTGTTGGCGCAGCAAGAGTTTAAGTAACTCCAGCTAGAAATCGAGGTCGCGAGAATGCACCTCCATAAGAATTTCTAAGTATTGAGGGTGATAAGATGAGGATGAATAGAAGACCTACCGCTGTTAGAGCCTTCAGTCCAGCTAAAGTTACTGGTATTCGCCGTTACTTGCCTTTCCTGGAGTGGCTCCTCAATTATCATCCCCAAGATTTGGTAGGCGATTTAATGGCCGGGATGATTGTGGCGATCATGCTGGTGCCTCAGAGTATGGCTTATGCACTCCTGGCAGGTCTGCCACCCCAAGTGGGACTCTACGCCAGCATTCTCCCCCTCATCCTCTACGCTTTGTTCGGCACTAGTAGGACTTTGGCTGTAGGGCCTGTGGCAATGGTGTCTCTACTGGTAGCGACGGGTATAGGTGCGATCGCTCCTCAGAACAGTCCAGAATATATCGTCCTGGCTTTGGTGCTAGCGCTGTTAGTCGGCATCATTCAATTGAGTATGGGACTGTTCCGGCTCGGCTTTTTGGTCAACTTTCTCAGCCATGCGGTCATTTCTGGCTTTACCAGTGCAGCAGCGCTGATTATTGCGTTTAGTCAACTCAAGCACTTGTTGGGGGTTAAGATTCCCCATACAGAATCTTTTTACGAATTACTGATTTCCCTCGTTCAACAGATCGATCAAACCAATATTGTTACTCTGAGTATCGGTGTTATTAACATTGCAGTTCTAATCTACTTCAACAAGCGTTTAGGTTATTTGCTAAACGGTTGGGGTATTTATGAAGGACTGATTGTGACGATAACTAAAAGCGCACCGTTAATTGTGGTGCTGTTTAGTACACTACTGGTCTGGGGTCTGGCACTGCATGAAAATGCCAATGTTAACATCGTCGGCGCTATTCCTAGAGGCTTACCTCCCCTCACCTTGCCGTCTTTCGAGTGGACTCTGTGGCAAAAGCTTTTACCAACTGCTCTTACCATTAGTTTTGTCGGCTTCATGGAAAGTATTGCCGTAGCTAAATCCCTAGCTAGCAAACGCCGCCAAAAGGTCGATGCTAACCAGGAACTGATCGGACTGGGTGCAGCTAATCTCGGCGCAGCAGTGACTGGTGGCTATCCAGTTACAGGCGGATTCAGTCGTTCAGTGGTGAACTTTGCCGCTGGTGCTAACACTGCTCTTGCCTCGATGATCGCAGCACTGCTCATCGCCCTGGTAACATTGTTTTTCACACCTGTGTTTTACTTCCTGCCCCAAACTACCCTAGCAGCCATCATCATCGTAGCGGTGTTTGGATTGGTTGATGTGAACACCTTCAAACAAATGTGGCGCTACAACAAGGCAGATGGGGTTTCTCTGCTGATTACGTTTGTGGCGGTGCTAGCAGTTGGAATTGAATTTGGGATCTTGGTGGGTGTGGTAACGGCTGTACTCCTATTTTTGTGGCGTACCAGCAGACCTCATATTGCTATCGTAGGACGAGTGGGTGAGAGTGAAACTTTCCGCAATATTCTGCGCTACGAGGTCAAAACCTGCCCCCACGTCTTGGCGATCCGGGTAGATGGCAGCCTCTACTTTGCCAACACCAAGTATTTGGAAGATCAACTACTCCAAGCCATTGCTCAATGGCCTAAATTGGAACATTTAGTTCTGGTTTGCAGCGCCATAAACTTTATTGATGCTAGTGCTCTAGAAACACTGGAAAACTTGATGGATGAATTGAAACAGGCTGGAGTCAACTTCTACTTAGCCGAAGTCAAAGGCCCGGTGATGGATCGGCTTAGCAAAACTGATTTTTTGGATCAGCTGGATCGCGATCGCATTTTTCTCAGCACCCACCAAGCCATGCAGGTATTGGGTTGTAATTCCATCCAAACTTAAGCAAAATTTTCGGTTAATGTTTCCATCCAGCACAATAATCCTAGGGCTTGCTCTATTTGGGTTTTGAGTTTGCCGCCAGCAACTTTTAGTTTCAGTTCATCTTGTAACAATAGTTTGATGGTGTTGAATGCTGGAGGTAATCTTCTGGCTTCTGGAATTCCTAAAGGGGGAACCAAAGGATGAGTTTCTGTCGGTATTTGCCAAGAATAAGGAATAGATTTAGTCTCAACCGTCAGGCTTGGAGTTTCCCAAGGATCGGGAATGAGTTGTTCTACAGATAAGCTAGATTTTTGGGGTGGATTTCTAGATATATTCTTTAACATAACTTTAGCCTCCCAAATTATGTCTGTAGCGCTCACCTAAGCCTGTTTGCGATAGTCATTAACAAGCTTTGCTTCAATTTTATTTTAACAAGAATTCATTGGTATAATTCCTGACTTTAAAAGGTTTGTTTTATTCAAATCAATTTTTTCTTTAAATTCTGGGCATAACTATTAATCTCCAATCTAATGTTATTTCTCAAGACAGATGAAAAATGGGTGAAATTTGATAGGCATGGGAGTTAGATAGAAGGAAAACATCCTAATTCCATTAGAGGTACGTCATGAGCGAAGCCACTGCCAAAACTTCCTATACTGAGCAGATGAAGCAGATCCGAAGTTATACCAGCAAACTTTCCACTGCTCTACCGGATGTGATGAAAAGCTTCTACGCTCTGAACAAAGCTTCTTCCGCACCTGGCGTACTCGACAGCAAAACAAAAGAACTCATTGCACTGGCAATTTCCGTAGCGATTCACTGTGATGATTGCATTGCCTTCCATACCCATTCTGCTCTCAAAGCAGGCGCGACGAAAGAAGAAATTCTCGAAACACTCGGGGTAACGGTGTTTATGGGTGGTGGCCCCGCACTGATGTACGCGACCCACGTGATGGAAGCCGTCGAGGAATTGCAACAGACTGATGGTTGATTCAGCTACTGGAGCGATGCATTGAAAGCAGTAATGATACTGTTGGCGAAAGTAATCAGATTGTAAGTAAGACTAATACAAAACATCTATAGGAATCCGATTTGATTTATGAAAAAATCTAAGTATCTGTAGGGTGCGTTACGCGATCGCGTAACGCACCAAAGCCTTTGGATGGTGTGTTAGCCAGAGGCATAACGCAACGGCAATAAAGGGGGAGGAAAATCCACACCCCTTTTTGCCTCCCCTACGTATATTTCAAAAATCAAATATGAGTCCTATAGAGCTAGTACAAATTTATGCCCCCATTGAGGGGAAAGTACAGTGGCGATCGCCCAATGATATGTCGTGTATCAATCTTGGGGAAAATCCCTACAGGGGTAAGTAAAGTAATGTAATAACCGTTGATTTTTAGTAAAAAAAAACACATTGCTATAGAAACTTATTTAAATTATTAATCCAATATTGCCATAGAGACTATATTTTGAATAAAATACAACTCGTATTAATCGCTACTTTATAAATGTTTGCTAAGTGCATATAACGATTAAATGATATAAACAGATTAATTGGTACATGATTTTAAACCACCATTAGCAGTAATTTAAATCACAACCTGTGTTAATCTAAAGTTAATAAAATTATTACTGAAAACTAAGGCAAAAATATATTATCCTTTAAATCAGCAATTTTAAAGTAAACAGGTCTATAGGTTTAAGTAACAGTGATTTTTTTAATTTTTTCTTGCTCTATATACATTTTTCAAGAGAAAAACACTCTTATCTAAATCTATCTTTACTCATATAGAGATAGATGCTTTTGAGTTAACATAGTATACAAAGTCAAATTGTATACTATATTTATTACGGACTAACCAGATAGAGGATGAAAATTTGATACTAAGTAAAATTTTTACTTAGATAAACATCAAACATCTTCCAAAAAAAAGCTGACGCTCTTTTGGAAAAGGCTTAAAGGCAAAAGGGAAATATTTCTTTAGTCTTGCCGTGTTAGCTTTTGCCGCAATCATCACTGCACCAAGATTCCGAATTACCTAGCTTCTGTAATAACTCCATCTGACGTTTATCAAAACTAGTTGCATTTGTTTGAGTCGAGTTTCTGAGTCAACCATTCAAAGTTTTTGATCTGATGAGAGCGGTTACACTATGACCGAGAATCTGCAAAAGAGCACAGATACAATTCGTTTTGCCCAGTTCAATGCTTCCCTAAACCGGAATACGGAGGGGCAGCTAATTGAAGATTTGTCTACGCCAGACAATCCTCAAGCTAAAACTGTGGCCGAGATTATTCAACGCACAAACCCTGATGTCATCAGCATTCAGGAATTCGACTATTACGCAGCTGACCCGACCAAGGCAGTCGATTTGTTTCGCAAGAACTACCTCGAAGTCAGCCAAAATGGAGCAGAACCCGTTCAATATTCCTACTTCTATATAGCTCCTGCCAATACGGGGATTGCTTCTGGTTATGACCTCAACAATGATGGCAAGGTTGTGACTACGCCGGGGGAAAACGGTTACGGTGACGATGCCTTTGGGTTTGGCAATTTCCCTGGCCAATTTGGAATGCTGTTGCTGTCCAAATATCCAATTCAGACGGAAAACGTACGTACCTTCCAGAACTTCTTGTGGAAGGATATGCCCGATTCATTGCTGTCGACGATCGCTCTTCCTAATGCTGATACTCCTTGGTACTCTCAACAGGAGCAAGAAGTACTGAGGCTTTCATCCAAAAGCCATTGGGATGTGCCAATTGAGGTAAACGGTCAGATTATTCATACACTAGTCAGCCATCCGACACCTCCTGTATTCGATGGTCAAGAAGACCGAAACGGCAAGCGCAATTACGAAGAGATTCGCTTTTGGTCAGATTATGTGACTCCTGGAGCAGGTGATTACATCTATGACGATAACGGCAACTCCGGAGGATTATCAGAAAAAGAATCTTTCGTGATTCTAGGCGACCAAAATGCCGATCCGAACGACGGCGATAGCTACAACTTTGCGATTCGGCAGTTATTAAACAATCCCTATATAAACACCAGTGTCACACCAACCAGCTTAGGCGGGCCCGAACAAGCAGATTTGGATGGCGGAAATAACACCACCCATATCAGCGATCCGGCTTATGACACAGCAGATTTCAATGACACAAATCCAGGGAACATCCGTGTTGACTATGTTCTACCGTCCAAGACCTTAGAAATCAAAGATGCAGAGGTATTTTGGCCACTCACTACCGATCCACTCTATCGACTAGTGGGCGATCGCCAAGATGCCGCTACCACTCCTTCCTCAGATCACAGTTTAGTGTGGGCAGACTTAACTCAAAAACCTTTATCTATGAGCAAAACTACTTTAATTGGATTTTCCTCTCTTGAGGCAGATACCTTTGCCGACGGTTCACCTTCTGGTGCAAATGATGGCACAGGCAAACCCATTTCTGGCAATGGACGTACTGGGCCATTCCCGAATCAACCCGTCCAAGGTTTCAGTGGTGTTCAGTTTGCTGACTCAGATAGCTACTGGTTTTTGTCAGACAACGGCTTTGGCCGCCAGAGCAATAGTGCTGATTATTTGCTGCGAATTTACAAAGTCGATCCTAATTTCAAGACAGCTGATAATGGCAGTGGCAGTGCAGAGTGGACTGAATTTATTCAACTATCCGATCCCAACAAACTGATTGGATGGGAAATCGTCAACGAAACATCACCAGATCGCCAACTGACAGGGGCTGACTTCGATCCGGAATCGATAGTGTTGGCTGAGGATGGCACGATTTGGATTGGTGAAGAATTCGGCCCCTATCTGCTGCATTTTGATAGTAATGGTGTGCTTATTGATGCTCCCATTGCTACTCCAAATATTTACCCCTCTGATACTCTGGGCGGAAAAGACCTCGGGGATCAAGTTAGTTATCCTCAAAACAAAGAAGTTAAAGAATACAAACCGATCGAGCCTCTAACGCTTTCAGATGGCTTTGAAGCGATGAGTTACAGTCCCGATCGCCAAACGCTCTATCCCATAATGGAAAGATACGTTCCTGGCGATCCGAGTAAGTCTCGGCGTGTTTACAAATTTGATGTTGCATCTAAGTCCTTTAGCCAGGATTTGGTTGGTTACTATCAAGTAGACGGTTCCAGGCATTCAATCGGGGATGCGACTCCCATCAACGACACCGAATTCCTGGTCGTAGAGCAGGATGGAAAATACGGAGCGGAGGCGGAGTTCAAGAAAATCTTCAAAGTTGATATTTCCAAAACAAACGAGCAAGGGTATCTACAGAAAGAGGAAGTAGTTGATTTGCTCAATATTGCCGATCCCAACGACTTAAACGGCGATGGTAGCGATGTTTTTACTTTCCCCTTTCAAACCATTGAAGATATTTTGGTTCTGGACAACAATACAATCCTGCTTGCCAACGACAACAACTATCCTTACAACAATATCCGCAATTCGTCAGAACCAGATGACAATGAATTGATCGAGATTGAATTGTCTACTCCTCTCAACCTTGATCCTCGCCTAGGAAAGCCCAAATCTGACACAATCATCTACGGTACATCAGGAGATGATTATTTTGATGATTATCTCTACGATCCGAATTCCGATAATGCCGCCCTCAATCCAGAGCAATTCTTTGGAGATAATCAAATCCTCTTTACCGGAGATGGCAATGACACAGTTGATGTCAGTCAATTTGGTAGCGGCAACCAAATTGATACTGGTAATGGTGATGACATTGTATTGGCTGGTACTAGGAATACCATAGACGGCGGTTCAGGTAACGATAAGTTATATATTGGTTTTAGCGGGGGTGCAAATATTGTTACTGGTGGTGAGGGAGCCGATCGGTTTTGGATTGTTAGCGATGAGACAGACTTGCCAGCACAGCCCAATACTATTACTGACTTCAACAGTGCAGAGGGAGATGTAATTGGTTTGGGTGGCACTAGTTTTACCTTCGATTCGCTTGGCAGTGATTGGGCAATTCGCCAAGAAAATGACAACACAGTCATCCAAGTCTTTGGTCAAGATGTAGCTGTGTTACTGGGAATTCAGGCAAATACTCTCACCCAGACAAACTTTGTTTTTGCCTAAGGTAATGGCAAAAGAAGACGCGGAAAGACTGTATTAATAAATTCTCCGCGTCCACCCCCGTGTCCCCGTTTCCTATGCCCCATCATCGAAATTTTCTGCCCAGCACTTAGAAGAATATGAGCGTTGTTTTACAAGTTCGCGAACAAAAAGTAACAGCCGAAGAAATTGTGCCATTGTTGGCAAATTATCAGTTGTTGCCACAACTGTTACGAGAAATAATTATCGATCAGGCGATCGCACCTTATACTTGCACGCCAGAAGAACAAGAAAAAGCGTGTCAAGCGTTTTACATAAAACAGCGCTTAAAAACAGAAGCCGAACGTCAAGCTTGGTTACACGGTCGCGGGATGACTGCGGAACAAATCCTCAAATTAGTGACACGGGCATTACGATTGGAAAAGTTTAAGCAAGCTACTTGGAAAAATGAGGTAGATGCTTATTTCAACATTCGTAAACCACTGCTCGATCGGGTTGTATATTCTGTCATTCATACCAAAGATAGTGGTATCGCTCAAGAAATTTATTTCCGCCTGCAAGCAGGAGAGCAATCTTTTACAGAACTGGCTCCCAAGTACTCAATAGGCCCAGAGGCTCGTAACCAAGGCATCGTTGGCCCAGTAGAACTAGGTAAACTCCATCCCACTCTGGCAAAATTGTTGATGGTGAGTCAGCCAGGGCAACTCCTACCACCCACACCAATAGACCAGTGGTTTCTAATCCTCCGGTTAGAAAAAATACTTTCTGTAGAGTTAAACGAAGCCACACGCTGGCAGTTGCGGCATGAATTGTTTACCAACTGGCTAGAACAACAAGTCGCAGAACTCAAGCCTATAAACCACAACCAAGAAGCAGCAAACTTTGAACACAAAGAGTAAAACTCTTGTAAATTACTTCTTGTACCAGGTCTTACTTAGTGCCTTTGTGGCTTGGTGGTAAAAAATAATGTCTTTTTAAACCACTAAGACACCAAGGCACAAAGGTAAAATTTCTAATCGCTTTATGACCCAAACTGCTAACACAATCCAAACCTTTTTATCAGGTATCCCACCCTTTGAACAACTGCCAGCCAACAGGTTACAGCAGTTATCCAAAGAGTTGGAAGTACGGCGCTATCGGATGGGGCAAACTATTCTACCAGTGCAAGAGTTGCCGCAATATGTAGGTATTATCTTTGCAGGACAAGCGCGATTGATCGGACATGACCCCCGCAATCAAATGCCCCTGACATTGCAACGCTTAGAACCTGGTGAAATAGTGGGATGGACAAGCTTGGTGCGGGGTATCGTCTGCGAAAAAGTCATGGCTTCCTCAGAAGAGACACTCTGCCTTGCGCTTAAGCGTGAAGAATTCGTGACTCTTCTGAAAGAAGAATCAGTTCTCAAAGCTTACTTCCAGCAGCGGTGCGGGGTTGCAGAAGCCTTTGATATCTTGGGTCAAGAACTGGTACGGCAAGAAAATGTCAACACAGACCTCAAGGAATTGGTGCTTTCGGCAGTATCGCAAGCAGTCGTATACTATCCCCCATGTGGCGAAACATCCTTGAGGCAGCTAGATGCTAACTTCGTTTGGTTTGTGAGTGGCGGACAAGTACCCAGTATTCCTGTAGGTAGCCGCCTTCATCTCACAAACCCAAGCATAAACCTGGAAGTCACAGAACCAGAATCTGTCCGCTTAGTTGGTTTTCCCATTGAGAGTCAAGAGTCAAGAGTCAAGAGTCAAGAGTCAAGATTTCTCTCCACTTCCCCCACTCCCCCACTCTCCCACTCCCCCACTCCCCCCACCTCCTACCCCTGCGTCCGCGACTCCTCCCGTAACGCCACGCTTGCCTGTTTTCAAATGGTGAGTCAGTATTTTGGGATGCCGTTCCGGCGGGAAGTGATTCGCAAGGCGATCGCCAATAACCATAAAGACCAGACAAAACCAGTATCGCTGCAATTGTGTGGGGCAATTGCCGACTTTATGGGGTTAAATGCTCAATTGGTAAAAGTACCAGCTAGTGCTATTGGTCGTTTGCCTGTACCTGCCTTAATTCATTGGCAAAATAGTATGGCGGTGGTTTATGAAACGAGCGATCGCAATATAGTTTTAGGCGTACCAGAACGCGGGATTGTTCGCCAAAAAATATCAGAGTTTATTAAAACTTGGGGTGAGCAAGCCCAGGTATTATTACTGACAGCAACCGCAGCCACGCCAAAGCAAAAATTTGGCTTAAGTTGGTTTTTGCCTTCCCTCAACCGTCATCGCGTAGTTTTAATAGAAGTTCTAGTAGCGTCGTTCTTTGTGCAGCTGTTTGGACTTGCCAACCCGCTGATGATTCAAGTGATCATCGATAAGGTGTTGGTACAAAACAGCATCGACACCTTGCAAGTGTTGGGTATATTTTTACTGTTAGCAGCGGTGTTTGAAGCAATTCTTGGCACTTTGCGTACTTACCTGTTTGCTGAAGCCACCAACAGAATTGACTTGGCTCTTGGTTCAGAAATTATCGATCACTTGCTGCGTTTGCCACTGCGCTACTTCGATCGCCATCCGGTGGGAGAATTGGCAACCAGGGTGAATGAGTTAGAAAACATCCGCCAGTTTCTCACAGGTACTGCCCTGACTGTGGTCTTAGATTCCATCTTTTCGGTGATCTATGTCATTGTCATGGTGATCTATAGCTGGGTGCTAACACTGGTATCTTTATCTACCATTCCCTTGTTTGCCCTAGTCAGCTTGGTAGCAGCGCCAGTAGTGCGGCGACAACTGCGGGAAAAAGCTGAACGAAATGCCGAAACCCAATCTTATTTGGTGGAAGTGCTTTCTGGTATTCAAACCGTCAAAGCCCAGAATATCGAATTGCGTACCCGTTGGCAATGGCAAGAACACTATGCCCGTTATGTTTCATCTGGGTTTAAAACGATTGTAACTGCCACTGCTGCCGGGTCGGCAAGTAATTTTCTCAATCAACTATCTGGGTTACTGGTGTTGTGGGTAGGAGCCTATTTGGTACTCAAAGGCCAGCTTACACTAGGACAGTTGATTGCTTTCCGAATTATTGCTGGCTACGTTACTAGTCCATTGTTGCGTTTATTACAATTGTGGCAGAACTTTCAACAAACAGCCCTATCCCTAGAACGTCTCGGTGATATTGTCGATACGCCGCAAGAAGTTACAGAACTAGACCAGAATAATATTCCTATGCCCTTGATTCAGGGCGCTGTCACCTACGAAAACCTCTCCTTCCGCTTCACAGCCAGCGGTTCGCTTCAGTTAGACAATATCAATTTAGAGTTCCCTGCTCAAACAGTAGTGGGAATTGTTGGGATGAGTGGTTCCGGTAAAAGTACGTTGATGAAATTGTTACCGCGCTTGTATGAACCAAACTCAGGTCGGATTCTGATCGACGGCTATGACATCAGTAAAGTCGAATTGTATTCACTGCGATCGCAAATTGGCATTATTCCCCAAGACACGCTGTTATTTGACGGTACAGTTCTAGAAAACATTGCCCTGACTAACCCCGAAGTCACAACTGAAGAAGTGATCGTAGCTGCCAAACTTGCAGTTGCCCACGACTTCATCATGAACTTGCCCAACGGCTACAACACGCGAGTCGGCGAACGCGGTTCAGCACTTTCCGGAGGACAAAGGCAACGCATCGCTATTGCCCGTACCATTCTGCAAAATCCCCAGTTGCTGATTTTAGATGAAGCTACAAGCGCCCTCGACTATGACACTGAAAAGCAAGTATGCCGCAACTTGATGCAAGCTTTCCAAGGAAGAACGATGTTCATCATTACTCACCGTCTCAGCACCATTCAACAAGCAGACGATATTGTGCTCATGCATCAAGGCAAAGTAGCAGAACGCGGTACTCATGCTCAACTTATGGCCAGGCGCGGTCGTTACTACCATCTGTATCAGCAACAAGATGCGCTATTAGTCAATAGTCAATAGTCAATAGTCAATAGTCATTAGTCATTAGTCATTAGTCAACAGTTAATTATCTCCTCCACTCCCCCACAGCCCCCAACCCCAGAGGGGACCCCGAGCCCCCACTCTCCCACTCTTCCACACAAGAGGTTTATGATGAATTCCTCCAACGATCCTCACTCTCATCGGCAGTCAATTCCAAGCAGCAATGGTTACACGCAAAACGGTGTAAATCCAGTTTCTGTTCTTGAGGAAACGCCCTTAACGACCCCTCCCGAGACACCGCTAGAATTCAAAAGATTTGACCAGCCTGTAGTTTTGCGGCAGTCATCAACTTTACCAAGGGCGGTGGCGTGGACTTTAATTGGTGTTACTACCGCTGCGGTAGTCTGGGCTTGTGTCGCACAATATGAAGAGGCTGTTCCTGCTCAAGGTAAACTCGAACCAGAAGGTGCTGTTACAGAAGTACAAGCACCGATGGCGGGGGTAGTGAAAAGGATTTTGGTGCGAGATGGGCAAAAAGTGAAGCAAGGTGATTTACTCCTCGCCCTAGATCCGACAGTTGACAGTGCCGAACAAGTTTCACTGCTAAAAATTCGCGCTGCTTTGCTACAAGAAAATCTGTATTACCAGATGCAGATGCGTGGTGTGACTTCCCCAAACACCAAACTGCTGCCATCGCTACCCTCACAACAGAATTATTTAACAAAACACCGGGCAGAATTGGTTGCTGAAAATCAACTTTATCGACTGCAATTGGGTGGTGCATTGAATGCTGGGGGATTAACTACAGAACAACAAGCACGATTGCAGTCTGCCCAAGCGGAGGTGCGATCGCGCATTAACACTGCCAAATTAGAGGTAGACCAGTTGCAAAGGCAGTTACAAGAAACTCTAGTCCAGTTGGCTAGTGCTAAAGATTTGTTAGCGGTAGAGCAAAAAATTCTCACAGACTTAACATCTTTAGCAACAGAAGGGGGAATAGCCAGAAACCAATATTTGAAGCAGCAACAGCAAGTCCGCAGTCGGCAAGCAGAAGTAGACCAACTTGTTCAACAACAAAAACGAATTCAGTTTGCAATTACACAAGCGGGTGAAAAAGTACAAAATGCGATCGCCCAAAGCAAAAACGACTTGCTAGTTAAAATTGCTGATAATCAAAAGCGTATTGCTGAAATTGACAGTCAGCTAACTAAAGCAATTGTCGACAACGGACAGCGCATTGCCCAAATTGATAGCCAAATCAGCAAAACCCAACAAAACTTACGTTACCAAGAACTCAAAGCCCCTGTTTCAGGCACAGTCTTTGATTTACAAGCCCACACCCCAGGCTTTGTTACCAATCCATCGGCACCTGTTCTGAAAATAGTTCCTAATGAATCACTCGTAGCACAAGTCTTCATCACCAACCGTGACATTGGCTTTGTCAAAGAAGGCATGAAAGTCGATGTCAGAATTGATTCATTTCCTTTCAGTGAATTTGGGGACGTCAAAGGAAAATTAACTTGGATTGGTTCCGATGCCCTACCCCCGGACGAAATTTATCCATTCTACAGATTTCCTGCCAAAGTCGTTCTTGAACGTCAATCTCTTTTAATCAATGGTCGTGAAGTTAACCTCCAATCTGGGATGTCAGTAAGTACCAATATCAAACTTCGCAAACGCAGTGTCGCTAGTATTTTTACTGATATGTTTACTAAGAGGATGGAAAGCTTGAAATTCGTCAGGTGATAGGAAATAGGTTAAAAGTGAAAGGGAAAAGATTAAATAAAGGTAATAATCTTTTTCCCCTGACTGTTTCCCCATTTCCCATTCCCTTAATCGGCTGGAACTTGTTTATCTACTGCTGGCTCAATTTCACAGACAAGTTCATAGAAAGAAGTATTAGGAGCCTTCACAAACAAAGGACTCATCTTGTCTAAAATTTTTTGGTAAGCCTCGCTGTGATTTGCTTCCATATCACCGATGTTGTCCCAAAAAATTACGGCGATACCTTTGTCAGTTCCTGGTTGTTGCAGCAAATAGGCTTTTTTGAAGCCTTTAGTATACATTGATACAGCTTGTTCGTAGAGTTTTTTGGCTTCTTCAAACTTGCCTGGTTTAAATTCTCCCACAGCAACATAAGCATATTGATGTCTGAGAAAATCTTGGAAGTCACTCATGTTTGTCTCCTTGGCAAATAGCGATCGAGAAGCCAGAATGTTTCTGGAAACTCAGTTTAAATTTAATGGTTTGGCGTACGTTGTTCAAGGGGAATAAGGACTTCCAGCGTCTAGTATCTGGCAGCCAGTACCAGAAATCTCCTTCTCAACCACTTCTTTTGTCAAGCTTCTTCATCAATTCCTCAGCCATATCAATTGCCAGTAAAATCAGGTCTTGCTCTTGTGTGCCCTGGGCCATATCATCAGACACTTGGGCGTAAATGTGAGGATTAGCAAGCATTCCAGCTAATAACTGTGTGGCAATTTGTTTGATTTCAGTCGTTTTGGCATCCATATCGACCTCATTTGTTAGAAGTACTAACCTACAGCAGTGGCAAAGTTGGATGTTGTAAGCATTTTGACAACATAGTCATCCCGGTAAATCTCAGCCTTGAGCGGCTTATAGATTAGTTCGTACCAAGCATGACCTACCCGTGTATCAAACCCCTGTGGTTGACCTCGCATGAACATGTGCAGGCATTTTACATACTTGCCTGGTAATAACTGCCAGGAAAAATAACTTGTATTTCCCTCATGAGGGTGTGTCACTGTGTCTATATGTACGTTAGTTGCCAAGCCGTAAGCAGGATAGGGAGGTATAGCAGAACCAACAGCATACCAATCAGGCATGGGGAATACAGGCTCTATGTCTTCTGTAAGTCCCATGTTCATATGGGCAAAGTAGCGAACAGCAAAACTGAGGTTAACTACTTCTAGTTCACCTATGATCTTGTCTTCTTCACCCTTTGGTTTGGCTTTGATGAATAGTTCCTCAACTAGGTAGTCTGCACCAGCGTAAAGGCTAATGACCCGGTAAAGTTCGCACACTAAATGATGGTTAATGCCTGTGTTCGGATCTATACCAATATAGTCAAAAGGTTCGGAGGCAATAGTGACACTAGCTCTTACAGGACCACTCGATTGGGATACAAGCCGATAAGAATGATTAAACAGATACACTTCATAGTAAGGTGATTTGGGATGGGGAGGCCCTGGTAACAAAAGCTCAGCAACTTGCATACAGCGCTTTTCTGGGTCTTGTCCCAACCATTCACCTTTTGCTGCTAAGAAGGGATCGAGAACTTCCTGATGATCTAGCTGCACGCTCGTAGCTGAACCACTAAACCAGTTTCGCTTGTCGTCCTCTGGTGTAGGTATCAAATTGAACCAGACAATCAAGCGACTGTTTACTAGTCTGACTCCTCGCGCCTCCCCCATAGCTCCGTAGACGACTTCTAAAAATGGTTCACCCAATTCTGGAGGCATAGGCTTACCCCGACCCCGGTCTAGTCTCACAAAGCTGGAAGCAAGTATGTCATCTTCCGAACTCGGTGGGATTGCTTTTGGTAGGCAGAAAACCAAGGTATCGCGAGTCGGATCGTCGGGATCAATTCGGTCTACTTGGGCGTTTATCGGTGTATGTGAAAGGTCGCGGAGATCGCTTAATATTAGTTCTGCTGGGGAAATTTGGAATACTTGGGCAATTGGTTGCCAGGGTACGGTGACATAACCCCCTCGCCAGTAGTTTGAAGGATTGAAAAGAGATAATAAACGAACGGATGGCATAAGTCTGCCCTCCCGGGATTTTTTGATGATTTGATATTTGATAGAAAAATGACAGCTGTCTCAGGTGTTACCCCATTCTCTGTAAGAGTAGAAGAGCCAGAGGCTCTAATTCTTGTTACTAGGTTGAACCTGGTAACGAGAGTTTGGAGGCGGAGCCTCCTTATAGTTGCAAATAATACAAGGTGTAGACTTAACAGCGTATGGTATATATTTCTCTCTTTTTTGAGATTAAAAAGAAAATTTGAGGAAGTTGTGAGGAAATTCTAGAAGGTATATTTGTGTTTTTAGAGTAGTGGCGATCGCTCCTGTTTTCCATTTTGAATTGTAGAAGCGATCGCTCTCTACATCTGTACACAGATCTTATTGCTTGTAACGAGGATTAGTTTTTTTGAATTCGCTTGCTCAATCGCTCCACAATCTCCTAGGGTAACGGATCTGGCACATCATCGAAGGGCAGAGGCTTCAGGAATTCTGTATCTTCTTGTAATTGTTCATCTTTTCCTTCCCAAGAATAGTTGCATATTTTACTTTGC
This sequence comes from Fischerella sp. PCC 9605, assembly GCF_000517105.1. Lineage (GTDB taxonomy): Bacteria > Cyanobacteriota > Cyanobacteriia > Cyanobacteriales > Nostocaceae > PCC9605. The sequence continues at coordinate 1,729,814 of NZ_KI912149.1, forward strand.
AGCAATCTACCAAACATCGTATTAATAGCAAAGGCGAAGAAATCTATAAAAATCACATCCAAAGCACGGTAAATCATTGGTATCTCTCGAATTTTTATAAGCATCAAGTCATGTTGAAGATTTATTTCACACGACGTGGCGCTTTCCACTTCTAAAATTTCTTCAAGTTTCTACAGAAATTCTCCAGATCAAAAATTGTGATTTAGGACAGGCATAACTGTGATTTTCGTCTAATCGTGTCACAAATCCCTGTGATAGGTTGCGATCGCTCTTTAAAGCAGCTCAGCACGATAGTCTTCTCTAGCGCTTCTATGAGGCTGCTTGGAAACCCTCAAGCCTCGTTACCAGGTTCAACCTAGTAACGAGAATTAAGAGCCTCTAGCTGTTCTTGAGAATGGTGTCACCTCGTGCAGCAGGACGTATGTTGTTAATGCGTTCTGAAATGACTTGTAGTGGTCTATCGCATTAGTTTTGATAAGTTGTAAAATTTCGTAGTTAGGGCTTTAGCCCTTGAAATTGAGCGATAAATCGCTCACTACAAACCTCTCATAATTAATGCGATGAACCATTAGGTGAGTTTTTACTCTGCCTTCAACTCATTCATTTCAAATAAACTAATAATCACTCCGGCGATGGGAACGGCAAGAAAAACTCCCAGTAGCCCTGCGACTCTAGCACCTATTAAGAGTGCGAAAAACATTACAACTGGATTAATATTTAGCGAACCTTGCATAATGCGAGGCATGAGCAAATTCTCTTCCACTTGTTGGAGTAAAATACAACCTACTAATACTTTGATACTGAGCCAAATTCCTTGGGGTAAAACAATCAAAGCCACAAGGCTAATTCCTAATGTGGCTCCAATGCCTGGAATCAAGTCAAAAACTCCGGCAATAGCAGCTAAAATTAATGTATAAGGCACTTGCAAAATCAAAAATACAACATAGGCAGAAACTCCAAAGAATACAGATAAAATTAGCCGTCCCCAAAAAAAGCCTAAAAAGTTCCGCTGGATCGCAACCGTCAAGTCGTTACGTAGATGTTCGGGAAAAAGTTTCAGAACGAAATACCAGAGACGTTCACCATCTAGCAACATGAAAAAAGCCACAACGGCGATCAAAATTATATCAACTAAGCTGGCAAGTAATCTTTGAACTGTCGCGAAACCAACACCGATTCCTGCTAAAGCTTGATTTCGTAGTTCTTCTTCAACGGCACTTAAATCAACTTGCAAATTCCACTTATCTAACAAAGCTTCTAGTCGTTCTAACAAAAATATTATGAAGTTGACAAACTCTGGGAATTGACTGAGTAATTGTTGTCCCTGAGATAAAGCTGCAACACCGATTGTGAATGTAAAACCAACAAGAATTAAAATACTTAATAAAAATACTAAAATCACTGCTAAAGTGTGCGGTAAAAAACGCTGCACCCACTGCACAGGATAATTAAGCAGAAATGCTAAAACTGCTGCCAAAGTAAAAATTACAATTACTGTTGAAAAATAAGCCAAAACTTGGACTATTCCCCACCCAAGGGCAAAAAATAGTAAGTACTGAACTAATTTTGTGGTACTTATTTGTTCTAACAAATTCTTTGATTGTGATTTGCTCATTTCTATTTGAATAAATGTTTAAAGGGGACTGGGGATTAGGGACTGGGGATAGGGAATAAGTAATTTCCCCATCCCCGATCCCCAGTCCCGGGAGCGGCAATTCCTCCCCACCTTTAAGTTATCTATGTCATCTACCATAAGTAAGAGGTTGGCTTGAAGTTGACTGAGCGCATTGCACTCACTTTTGAATCACATTTGTTTTTAATACTAGATTTACAGGTCAACTTTAATAATTAGCTAACTATTAGAACAACAGCTAATAGTCTTAATTTACCCTGTCAACCAATAGGGGTATAAGGGTGTAGGAATAATAATAGTGCAAGTATCCTTTTTTCTGGACTAGATTCTTCCCCCTATACCCCCATACCCTTACTCCCCTAAATCCGTCCATAGGCGCAGCCTTTCCGTAGGGTAGGGGTTTGGTCAGTGTTAAATATAAGGGCGAATAAGATGACAGCAACACCACAAGAGATAATTCGGTCAAGTCAATGGCATCATCTGTCTGTACAAGAAGTAACTCGGCATTTAGATAGTAATTTAGAAACTGGTTTAACCTCTGCTGTTGCGGCAAAAAAACGTGAGCATTTTGGTGCGAACGAACTCAAGAGCAAACCTGGAAAAAGTCCATTGCTAAGATTTCTCTTGCAATTTCACCAACCGCTGCTGTACATCTTGTTGATTGCGGGTGCAATTAAGGCAATACTTGGGCAGTGGGTGAATGCTGGGGTAATTTGGGGCGTAACTCTGATTAATGCCATTATTGGTTTTGTTCAAGAATCTAAAGCGGAAAGTGCGATCGCCGCTTTAGCTTCCTCAGTACAAACCAATGCAACCATCATTCGCAACGGTCAAAAGATGCAAGTTCCTTCCACAGAGTTAGTACCAGGGGATGTGGTACTGCTTGCTTCTGGAGACAAAGTACCAGCCGATTTGCGTCTGGTGCAGGTACGGAATCTGCAAGTGAATGAATCGGCACTCACGGGCGAATCAATTGCAATTGAAAAAAACACGCAACCGCTTAATCTAGATGCACCCTTAGCAGAACGTACCAATATGGCTTATGCTGGTAGCTTCGTGACGTTTGGTACGGGCAAGGGTATTGTTGTTGCGATTGGAGATGCCACAGAAACCGGGCGCATTTCCCAGCTAATGGAACAAGGAACCAGCCTGAAAACGCCATTAACCCGCAAATTTGACAAATTTAGCCGTACCTTGCTGTACATCATTTTAGGGATAGCAGCATTGATGTTTGCAGTTGGATTGGGATACGGCTACTCCTGGACAGAAATGTTTGAAGCAGCGATCGCCTTCGCTGTCAGTGCCATTCCCGAAGGATTACCAGCTGTTGTTACCGTTACACTGGCAATAGGTGTTTCCCGCATGGCGCAGCGTCACGCCATTGTTCGCAAGTTGCCAGCAGTAGAAACCCTCGGCGGTGCTACAGTTATCTGCTCTGACAAAACTGGTACGCTCACTGAAAACCAGATGACTGTACAAGCAATATATGCAGGAGGTCAACATTATACTGTCACTGGTGTAGGCTATGCCCCCGAAGGAAAAATTTTACTCAATGAAAAGCCAGTAAATAGGAACCATTTTCCTGCTCTTGCAGAATCTCTCAAAGCCGGATTGTTATGTAATGATTCGCACCTGGAAAAAAAGGACGGGCAGTGGCAGGTTGTTGGCGACCCCACAGAGGGAGCATTGATAGCTGTTGCCAATAAAGTTGGGTTTACCCGCAGCAGCTTAGAAGAGGAAATGCCCAGGTTGGATGTCATTCCGTTTGAGTCTGAGTTCCAATACATGGCAACTTTGCACGAAGGCTCGTCATTTGTCATTGGTCATTCGTCATTGGCAAGTAACATAGACGCGGCTTCTTCGGCTTCCCGTAGGGTAGGACAAAGAACTATCTACGTTAAAGGTTCGGTTGAAGCAATTCTCAAACGTTGTCAACAGATGTTGGATGCTGAGGGAAACCTTACTCCTGTGAATGCAGAAACGGTGCATCAGGAAGTTGATGCAATGGCTCATCAGGGTTTACGGGTGCTAGCGTTTGCAAAGAAATCGGTATCAGATGTAGAGACGTGCCATGGCACGTCTCTACAACATGCAGATATCGAAAATGATTTGATTTTCTTGGGATTGCAGGGGATGATCGATCCGCCTAGAACAGAAGCAATCAAAGCGGTGCAAGCCTGTCAAGAAGCTGGGATTCAAGTCAAAATGATTACAGGCGACCATGCAGTAACGGCACGGGCAATAGCTCAAAGTATGGGCTTCCACAAAAACGGCAAGGTTCTGGCTTTTACAGGAAGCGAACTTGCCCGAATGGGTAAACCAGAACTCGCCACGGCCATAGAAGATGGGGTGGTGTTTGCTCGTGTTGCGCCAGAACAGAAACTCCGCATCGTCGAAGCATTACAATCCAAAGGCGAAGTCGTCGCCATGACGGGGGATGGTGTCAACGATGCACCCGCCCTCAAACAGGCAGATATTGGTATTGCGATGGGAGGTGCAGGTACAGAGGTAGCAAAAGAAGCCTCAGACATGATTTTGACCGATGATAACTTCGCCTCTATAGAAGCTGCGGTTGAGGAAGGGCGAACTGTTTATCGGAACTTGCTCAAAGCGATCGCCTTTATCCTACCTGTCAACGGTGGCGAATCGATGACAATTTTAATTAGTGTACTGCTTGCTAGAGCACTGCCGATTTTGTCTTTACAAGTTCTGTGGTTGAATATGGTTAATTCCATCACCATGACTGTACCCTTAGCCTTTGAACCGAAGTCTGAACGGGTGATGCAACAACCACCGCGTAACCCCCGTGAACCGTTGCTTTCCCAAAGTTTACTCAAGCGCATCCTAGCAATTTCCATCTTTAACTGGATTTTGATTTTTGGCGTATTTGAATGGATACGACAAACCACAGGAAATATCGATTTAGCCCGCACAATGGCAATTCAGGCTTTAGTAGCAGGAAGAATTTTTTATCTTTTAAGTATTAGTCAATTAGGAAGTGCTTTGATTGCCAGACTTCGAGGAATTAGACAGAGAATTAACGATGCCTCAGCCATTGGAATTGGAATTGCTTGTACTGTAATTTTGCAGATAATTTTCAGTCAGTGGAGTGTGATGAATCTCTTATTTTCTACAGCACCACTGAACTTAAATCAATGGTTGATTTGCTTGCTGATAGGGTTGCCAATGGTTGTAGTAGCCGCGCTAGTCAACCGCTTTGACCCTCTTGACTGAGTTAGTTGATCGCTCAATAAAAGGGAACAGGGAACTCTTAACAGGGAACAGGGAGGTAGATATGTGTTGATTTTTTCAAAAATTAAATATGAGTTCTAATATTCCGTTCAGTTTTTTGTGAAAATTACTGTTTTGTAGAGACGTAATAGTGCAACGTCTCTACATACAAAAATCAGTACTTGCAAATATACGATTGAAATTATTGAATTAGAAATAGATGCGCTCAACCTATTTTTAGAATTATCTCTTAATAAATATCCAGGAAAATCCATTTAATACCAATAGATAGATACAGCAATTAAATTCAGAAAATACTATTGTGTAAACAAGCATAATCATTAGGAGAAATTCTCATGACTAGCTTTCTTCGATTATTCTCAGTAGCTGTGTCTTTGCCAACTTTATGTTTGGCTGTAAATGCAACTGCACCGTTACGAAGTCATGCTCAAACTCCAACACAGACAACCTTTAGTGATGTGCAGCCTAATTATTGGGCACAGCCATTTATTCAACGCTTGGTACAAAGGAATATTGTGGCCGGATATCCTGATGGCACATTTCGACCAGAGCAAGCAGTACAGCGTGATGAATTAGCTGCAATCATTCGCAAAGCTTTTAACCAACCGCCAGTGCGACAGATAGAAAGCGGTTCTGCATTCGGAGATGTTTCTGAAGAATACTGGGCAGAACGTCCAATTGAATCAGCATATCAACAAGGCTTTATGTCCGCCTATCCCAATGGTAATTTTCGACCAAATCAACCTGTTACCAAAGTAGAAGCAATAACTGCTTTGAACAAAGGTCTGGATTTAACTTCTGATACACCAGTGGCAGCTTCTCCAACAACCCAACCAACTACACAACAACCAGCAAGGAGAAGACCAGTATTTTTTCCAATCGCAATTACTTCCTTAATGCAGCCTCTATTAATTCCTAGAGCCAATGCTGTACCTCCTCCTGCGACTGATCCTGAAACAACGACACCTCAAGCTACACAGCCCGACCGTTCTGCCTCAGCTATTGTCAGTGACAATTACAAAGATGCCAGCAGTATCCCGCAAAATGCCATTCCTGATGTAGCCGCAGCAACCAAACAAAATATAGTGGTCAACTATCCAAATCCAAAAGTACTCAATCCTAACCAGCCTGCTAGCCGTGCAGAAATTGCGGCTTTAATCCATCAAACATTGGTTTCTCAAGGAAGAATTGAACCACTTGCTGAAGATTCATCTGCTAATCAGTATATTGTTCGGACTTCTGATGATAACCAAAATACTCAATAGCAGTCGTTCATAGTTTATGGTTCATCATCACGAGCCAACTTATGTTTTCCGCCTAACGCACGAACTCGCGTTGCGTTGGGCGACCTTAAGTATCCTGCTGTTTTTTGCAAGTGTAGCAGGCGTGAGTGGATTTTACCAAGCTGTCCACGAGCGAACATGGACATTGGTATCTGCAACGAAACCATTACTTAATGCCCATCTCAAGAACCCATCAGCAAACTTAACTGACATAGAAGTAACTGATGTGATGCACCCACTATTTGGGCGAAGGTTTGCAGTGATATCCATATCAACCCCGCCAAGTGGTGAGGGTCATGCGGTAGTAGCCTATCGAGGTCATATGCGCTTACGCATTCCTTTATCAGCAACCCAATTAGCTCTCCCAAAACAGTATTTACGTACTAAGCTCACATTAGAGAGTGTGACTGAGTTAGTCACGTTAGCCAAACAATGTGAGGTTTTATGTCAATCCCACCCCGTGAGATCTGGGAACGCCTCACCCCAGCACTCCAAGAAGTAATCACAGACGAACTACAAACCGTCTTCCAGGAGGTAATTTATGAGTACCTCAGAGCTAGTAACACTCCAACACCTGAACCGCAAAGCGATAATCTACATTCGTCAGTCTACCCCACATCAATTAATCAGCAATCAGGAGAGTTTGCGTCTGCAATACGCTCTGCGTCAGCGAGCTATAGAACTGGGCTGGTCGGATAATAACATTGAGGTAATTGACACTGATCTAGGTATTACCGCCGCCAGCGCAGAACAGCGACCAGGCTTTAAAGAACTGTTAGCCCAGGTAACTTTAGGATTAGTAGGGATTATCCTCTCTTATGATGTTACTCGCCTGTCACGTAATTGCTCAGATTGGTATCCCTTGCTGGACTTGTGTGGTTACAGAGGTTGTTTGATTGCTGACAGAGATGGGGTTTATGATCCAAGTAGTGCCAATGGTCGATTATTGTTGGGACTCAAAGGACAAATTTCCGAAGTAGAGTTGCATACGATTCGTTCCCGCTTAAGTGCTGGGATTCTTAGCAAAGCCAGGCGTGGTGAACTGGCACTCACCTTACCTGTGGGTTTGGTTCGTGATGAACTGGGAGTGGTGCAGAAAGACCCAAATCGTGAGGTGATTAACCGAATTAACTTAGTGTTTGAGATTTTTGGGCAACGTAAGTCAGCTTCCAAAGTGTTGCAGACGTTCAACAGTGAAGGGCTGTTGCTTCCACGGAGAAATCGCTTTGGTGATATTTTCTGGCGCAAGCCTAGCGTGGCAAGTATCATCTCAATTCTGAAAAATCCTGCCTACGCTGGTGCATTTGTATATGGACGTACACGTACTCTCAAACGTGGTTTGGTTTCAAATCAGCCACAACAAAAGCAATTGCCAATGGCCGAATGGAAAATCCGAGTCAATGACGTATATCCAGCTTACATCAGTTGGCAAACCTACGAGCGTAATCAGGCACAGCTTATGGATAATTATGCTGAGTATGACCGCAATAAAACTCGTGGTATCCCTCGCCCTGGTGCAGCATTACTGCATGGGATAGTTTACTGTGGTGAATGTGGTCACAAGATGGTTGTCCAGTACAAAGGCGCAACCCGCTATATTTGTAACTCCTTACGGCAGCAGTATCGTGTGCCTGTTTGTCAGTATATTCCTGCTGATGCAATTGATGAGTACGTAGTCAATGCCTTTTTAGAAGCTTTGTCAGTTGTAGAGCTAGATGCTTATCACAAAGCTGTCAAAACCCAACAGCAGTCTCAAGAGACAGTGGAACGAGGCGCACTCTCAACAAATACAACGTTTACAGTATCAAGTAGCACTAGCAGAAAGACAGTTTAACCGGGTTGACCCGGATAACCGATTGGTAGCGGCCGAACTAGAACAGCGTTGGGAAAACGCTTTACGCGAACTAAAACTTGCCCAAGAAAACTATGCTCAACGTCAGCAGCCTCAAACAGTAGATCACCTACCAAAAGAACTCAAAACTGCTTTTTATTAACATTGGACAAAGGCTCCCTGAACTTTGGCACAGTGGCACCTTGACACAAGTGCAAAAAAAATCTCTGCTACGCTGCCTCATTGATAAGGTCGTCATTCATCGTGTTGCACGTGATACAGTTCGCACTCGGATTATTTGGAAAGGTGGTGACACTACTAATGTTGACCTGCCAATCCCAGTTGGTTCATTGGCTGAACTCACCAATGCCCAGGAATTGGAAACTCAGGTTGTTAGTTTGAGCCAACAAAGTATTGATGACCAAGTTATCGCTCAACAACTGACGGCACAAGGTTATCGATCGCCACTATGCAAAACTCTCCTGCCCAGTACAGTCAAAACTATCCGGCTTAAACATCATATTTTTCAAAACCGTAGCCAGTCTCATCCCCGCGAGATTTCGGGTTATCTTACGGTTCCTCAAGTTGCCCAGTCTTTAGAACTTTCACCCCACTGGATCTACGATCGCATTCATAACGGAACGATCGCCATTAGCAAGGATGAATCAACCGGGCTTTATCTGTTTCCTAACCTTCCCGATACACTCTTACAATTCCAAAAGCTCAAAGCTGGAGAACTCCAGAACTTGCGTTTTTGAAAGGAGTATCAAGATGCCCAATCAAACCAACCAGACAAATCAATTGCCAGCCCTTCTAGTATTTTTGGGATTTATTGGTGTTTTATTCGGACAGATTATTATTCACGAATTAATTCACGGGGTGGCATTCGCTGCCTTTGGTGGGTCGCCCCGTTACGGAGTTGGTGTGAAATTTTTCTTTCCTTATGCCTACGCGACTTCACCAGGAACTCGCTTTTCCCGTAACGAATTTTTAGTAATTGGACTGGCTCCCCTGGTGGTAATTGATCTGTTGTGTCTGGTATTGCTGGCGATATTTCCACAAGCAGCTTGGCTTGGTTGGATTGTAGTATTTAACACTTCTGGAGCTAGCGGTGATTTGTGGATGGCGACGCTGCTGCTGCGCTGTCCTGCCTCAATTGAAGTTGAAGACCGTCGTACAGGTATGGCGATTTACGCTCCCTCTCATGTTGATGTTCGTTCTCTACCCTTTAAAACTTCTAGCTCAAAGGTTCGTTCCGCTTTGTGGGTTTGGGGTAACGCTACGCTGATAGTTTTGATGGTACTGTTTTTGGGTAGTTTTCTTTTGATGCCAATCTTTCAGATTTTGCAGGTTTCTTCATTTGTCTTGGGAACAGACACTTTCTGGATTATGCGCTGGCAGAATAACGAGCAAGGATTTGGTATTGGTTTCAACCTGTTGTCTGTTTTGGCGATCGCTGCCTTTTTTGGACTTGTAGGTATTTTGGTGAAGGCAATTGACTCCAAAAGACAGTGACCGAACAAGGCAAAAGTAAAAAGTTAAAAGGCAAAAGAAAAAGAAAAATGGTCACAGAGCAACTAAATTTATTTATGGGGATTATCTTTTTACTTTTTACTTTTTACTTTTTACTTCTTAAACAATACTAGAGTTACTTGTCGACAATCGGACGACCCTCACTATCTAAATCAAGCTCTTCGCGTCGAACAGTTTCCTGAGCTTGAGCTGTGTCATGTTCTACAACTTTCTTAACTCGGACTTCTTCCCGCACAACAGCTTCTTTGTGAAAATCGGGCGTTTCTTCGTAAATGTCCATACGGGCTACTTCACCTTCACGAAAGGCTTTATCTGGATTGGTTGGTGTAGCATTCGTGGGATTTGTGCGCTCAATTATAACTCGCTCTTTTTCAACCGGTACTGCAACCCGAGCAGTATCAGTTTCTACGTGTTTACCAACAGCAACTTCCCCAGTTTTACGACGTTGCTTGTTAGCAATTAATCGTTCTTCGTATAATTTCAAGGATTGGCTATCCTGTTTGTTAATGTCGTAAAGTGACGGTTCCTGCTCGTAATTGTAAGTGCTGCGGTCATAAGCAGCAGGCTGAGTCATACCAGAAGTAGCAACTGAGCCACGATACACTCCGCGTACTTGCTCTTCATAGTCGTAATCAACCTTTTCCAATTCATCAAAGTTAGGCAGGTTTTCGACTTGCTCTTTAGTCAGACCTTTGGCATAAATTCGTTTGTCAGTGTAACGAATGTCAGCAAGACCAACTGGTAGCAAAACTTTTTTACCAAAAATCCAGAAACCTGTGTCCACTACAAAATAGCGGAATTTACCTGTTTGTTCATCAACTAAAATGTCGTGAACAGAACCAACTTTGTCATTTGTTTGAGCATAAACATCAAAACCCTTGATGTCATCAATGTCGGAGTAATCTTCACGATAGTCGGGGTAGAATTCTTCTAATTTTACAAGTGCCATTTGGTTTTTCTCCAACTTTATATCTGTTATCTACTATGTTAAAAAGATTTGTTAAACAATCTTCTAACTATTGGATGATTAAGTATTAAAAATGGTGATAAATTTGTCAAAAATTAGTACTTTAAAATATGAAATTAAAGATGATTTTGTCGGAAATTTTAGTTATTACTAGCAGATGTAATGATATTTTCTCTTTTTTTATATAAATATTACTTCTAAATGATTTTTCCGCTGAAAACTCATGAAATAGAAAGACTGAAGCTTTCGCTCTTCAGTTGCTAGTAGGAAGTTCCAGTACACTGACATCAATAAGGGGTGTGATGTTGAGATTCTGTTGTAGTAAACGGTTTTGGATGGCTTGAGTAAGGCGGAAACGAATTGCCTCTGAAGATGCGATCGCATCCTTACGCCGTTGGACGTAGACTACACAAAGTAGTGTGTTCTGCCCTTTGATGTCCGCATGAGTGAATCGAACATTCGCCTCTACCAAGGTCACTAGAGGGCTTTGGCTCACAACTTCCTCAATTTGGGCATTAGCGCGTTGAGCAAGAGTGGAGCGTTGCAAATCGGGGGAACTGGTAAACTGCCAGGTTAGCAAGCTTGCTATTGCTGCTACAGTAAATACCAATGCCACAGGAAATAACCAGCGTTTGCCCCGTTTATAACGCACTCCTCGTGCAGACAATCCAAAAAAGTGGAACAACAACGCAGCGGTGAAATTAATTCCTAGCAGTTGTAGTAACAGTAAGAACAAACCGCTAACTACCAAATCCCACCTACCAATTGCGCTTGCCATACCGACAATTCCCGCAGGGGGAGCCAAGGAAGCGGCAACTAGCATTCCGGTTGCTGCTCCAGATACCAGACTACTCCGTTCAGATTGAACTAGATTCAACGCTCCTGCTGCTCCTGCTGCTAAGGGTAACAACACCGCCACTGAGGAAATCTGACTCCGTTCAATCATCAAACTCGTGGCAATATTCTGCCGCATAATTAAACTGAGCATTCCGGCAACAGCTATCGTCACTGCCAAAGCCGCAAAATAACGCAGGATGCCGCGCCAGAGCAGTTGGCTATCTCCCCTCGCTGTTGCGATCGCCACATTCATCGCTGGACCCGCAAACGGAGCAATCAGCATTGCCGCAGTTAGTAAGTAAATTGTGTTGGTATATAAGCCAATCCAGACCACAAAACCAGCTACAGCCGCATATCCCAGAAAACCTCGCCAAGAGCCAACACTTTGCAGACCACCGAGGAAAATCTCTATTGGGCTACGTTCCTCCACATTTTTGACCTGCTGCGGTGCTTGTGAAGCTGGAGGACTCAGAGCCATTACTCCCGTTGGCAACAGTGTGATATGTAATTTAGGTATATCTTCTAGTTTCGCTAACAGCTTTTCAACTTGCTGATTAGATACATGAATCAAAACTAAATCAAGTAATTCCTCGCTGCCTGTTGCCTCGAACTGAGCCAAGTTCTCTCCATCAAGAGACTTAGCAATGTCAAGAACTTTTTTCCCTTGTCCGCGTGGCACTTGGACAATTAGTTGGCGCATGATAAGTTATAATACCCTGTTAATGCTTACCATCTCGCATTACAGGAGAGTTTTATCTCTAGCTAGAGGTATATTTGCTAATGATGCTCGTTTGTGAGTGAATGACTGCTAGTTGGGTCGGTTGCGGTTAGAACCACCCGCCCAAGGTGGCGGGCCTTGAGGTGGGCGAATATCAATTACAGAACCATCTGCACGAGTAATGGAAAAGGCATCTAACTCACCACCTCTGCCCAACTCACCTGTAACAGTAACCTGCTCACCAGGCTTAAGATTAATTTCACGCCACCAACGCGGCCCGGCATCAACAATTAGTTGCCCTGTACCATCGTCAATGATGAAATCATTACCTACAATTTGCGTAACTTTACCAGATACAGTTGTGCCGTTGGCACGTTGTTGTAAATCACCAATTTTGGTTTGAGCCTGCGCCAAGGTAGGCAAAGTCGGAATTGTAATTGCAGAAATTGCTGCTAAGGTTAAGCCGAATAATACTCGTTTATTCATCGCTAATCACCTTTTAACTCTGCTTACTTCATTTTGGAAACAAAATGTGAAGGAAAAGTGACAGTAAGAATGCAGATGAATTTTCAACAGCAGTTCAATTCAACTGAATGCCAAAATTTTCATGTTCTAGCGCCGCTTGTACAAGCCGAATAGAGGAGCAAGAATTGCCCCAAAGACGAAGCCTCCTGCGTGTGCCCAGTAGGCAATCCCCCCACCTTCCATCCCGATATTGGAGCGAGCCTGTAAGCTGGCGATACCATAGAAAGCTTGCTGGATAAACCAAAACCCAAGAAAGAAAAATGCGGGAATTCGTATTGTGGTCAAGAAAAATCCCAAAGGAACTAAAGTGAGAACTTCGGCTCTTGGAAAACGAAGAATGTATGCACCTAAAACTCCGGCAATAGCACCACTAGCACCCAAGGAAGGAATCGTCGAATTTTGTGAAAAGAACCACTGGGACAGTGCTGCTAAAACGCCGCACGTCAGATAAAAAATTAAATATTTCACATGACCCAAGCGATCTTCAATATTGTTACCAAAAACCCATAAAAACAGCATATTTCCTGCCAAGTGCAAAAAACCGCCATGTAGGAATTGGGATGTAATCAAGGTCATCCACTCTGGTATCACCTGATTATCCAAGCCAGTGGGGCAAGTGCTTGAAAGTTGGCATGGTACTAGTGCCGCAGCGTAGAAAAACCTTTGCAATTGTTGCGGTGTCAGGCTCAGTTGATAAAGAAAAACAAGGATATTGGTAATAATTAGCCCGTAGGTGACATACGGGGTAATTGTTGTTGGGTTGTTATCTCGCAGAGGAACCACAATTGTTTTTCCTGATAATTGCTACTTGAGAATACTTAGAAGTTATAGCCGATTCATAGATATTATTTCCTTTTCACCCTGTTGTCTTTAGTATTGACAACAAAAGTGAATAGAAAGTGACAAACATGAAAATGCTGTTGCAATTTTAAGAGATGATTTATAAAATTGAAAATCAGTCTAAACAGATCTCCACGGGTATCTTCTCTCATATTGGCAATTGCAGTGCCAAGTAATTGTGCACCTCCTTCGCCAACTATTTCTGTCATTTGGTCAACAATCTGTTGTTTCGCTGTTGTTTCTCCATAAATTACACCAAGGATTACTACGATCATCACCATCAAAGGTGCAAGAGAAAATACTGTGTAATAAGCTAAGGATGATGCCAAGAGAGATACTTCGTTAGATTGCCACTCTGAAAATGTTTCTTTTAAAAGTCTCCAAACTTGTCTTAAACTCATAATAAAAATCAGTTGGCTAGCAGCCTCTTTATAGTTGTAAAATTGCTCTAGCTAGCATTAGATAAATAAAAACTCCCAAAACATCTACAAGAGACGTAATAAAAGGAGCTGACATTAAGGCTGGATCTAAACCGATCGCACCAAATAAAAAAGGTAAGCCAGAACCTGAAACAGCTGCTAAGATAGTAATTGCCAGCAAACTCATCCCTACAGTAATTGCTATTGGCAAACTACCTTCAAGCAAATAAGCCCAGAAAATCACTGCTATCCCTAACATCACTCCCAATAGCGCTCCTGTGATTGTTTCCCGCGTCACAACTTGCAAAGCTTTTTTGATGCCAACTTCCCTAAGATTAAGACCTCGAATTACCACTGTTGAAGATTGCGCTCCGACATTTCCACCTGCGTCAATCAATAAGGGAATAAAGGCAGCTAAGGCAACAACTTGTTCTAAAACATTCTCCTGAGCACTGATAACAGCAGTAGTACCAGTATTGGCAAGTAAGAGAACAAATAGCCAGACCACCCGTTTACGAGCTGCTGTCAACACGTTCGTCTGGAAATAGTTATCGCCCCCAGCTTCCACGCCACCTAGTTTGTAAATATCTTCCGTGGTTTCTTGCTCTAAGACATCCAGCACGTCATCCACAGTCACAATACCAACGAGACGCTGTTCTGTATCCACTACAGGCACAGCTAATAAGTCGTAGCGTTGGATAATTTGCGCTACTTCTTCTTGGTCTGTATCCGTTTGAACGAATACCACATCACGGGTCATAATTTCACCCAACCTTTGCTCTGGCTGGGCAATCACTAAATCTCTAAAGGAAAGAGTTCCCGTGAGACGGCGTTCTCTATCAGTCACGTAAAGGTAGTAGATAATTTCAGTGGCACTAGCTAAAACGCGAACCCGCTCAATAGCTTGGCTAACTGTTAAATCCTCCTTCACAGAAAGATATTCTGTGGTCATGATCCGCCCAGCAGTACCCTCTTTGTAGCCTAGAAGTAGGGCAGTAGCTTCGCGTTCAGCTGGACTGAGTTGTTGCAATAGACGCTGGACGACAACAGCGGGTAACTCGTCAAATAGTCGCGCTCGATCGTCTGGCGACATCTTATCTACAATGTCAAGAACTTCTTGCTGCCTTAATTCTGCAATCAAGGACTGCTGGATGCTGGAGTCGAGATATTCATAGACTTCGATTGCCTCTTGTTTGGAAAGTAAGCGAAAAGCTATAGCCTGCATAGCTTTTGGCAAACCCTCAATAGCTTGAGCAATATCCGCAGGTTGTACGGGTACCAATAGGGCTTTTGCTCCCTGGAAGTTTTCTTGTTGTAGCAGTGCTTCGAGTTGCGATCGCACTAACTCCACAAGTTCTTGTCGGGACACACTCAGTTGGCATGGAGAGGAAGGTGGATTCTCAGTCAAAAGGCACCTCCTTGATGCAGACTTACATTCAAACCTTTTAAATCAAAATACAAAATATTTAAATTTTTGATTCACACATAAAGAAATCCCTAACCCCCAAATATTACTAGACAATAGTCCAGGAATATGGGGGTGAGGAAACATATCAACTCTTGCACCAAAAAAGTGAATCAGTAATTCACCTTTTTGATTTGCAATTTAGTTAAATCCGCCATAACTAACCCTTTCAAGGTGTAATGTATTTTTCTTGGTGTCTTAGTGTCTTTGTGGTGAAAAAATTGACTTTTGAACCACCAAGGCACTAAGACACAAAGGTGAAAAGCCCAAAATTCGGGAAATTTTTTGAGGATTTTTACCCACCTTGAAAGGGCTAATCCGCCATAACTAACTTCAGTATTGGCAGTAAATGTGAAGAGAAAGTGACAGCAGTAGAAGTAAATTAAACAATATTAAGTTACATTTCTGACTAAAAGTCCCAGCACTGTAGAAACAATCGTCAGAACAACAGAAGCTAACAATGCAGGTAAGAAACCAGCAACAACAAAACCAGGAACGAGGAATCCTACCAGCCAAAGCATGAGCGCATTAACGACAAAAAGAAATAAACCTAGCGTGATAATTGTAAGGGGAAGCGTCAAAATCACCAAAAAAGGTCGAACAATCGCATTGACTAAGCCTAAAATCAACGCGGCAATTGCAGCTGTGCCAAAAGTGTTAAACTCAAAGCCTGGTACAAAATAGGCTGTAAGCAATAGTGATAGAGCTGCAACTAGCCAAGTTAGTAAGAAGTTCACTATCAACATGCTTCAAATATCGTTCCTGGTCAAAGTTTGATACCAGTTTTAAAAATTGTAAATAGGGCAGATGGGGATATGAAAAAGTCAAAAGTTAAAAGATTTTTTGACTTTTGACTTTCCCCCATTGCCCGATCTGTCACAACACGTGTGGGTTCTAAACCCACCACACACAACAGTTAGAGGTCTAAAGGAGTGTAACCTCCTTCTCTAGCTATCTTCAGTATTGCCAAAAAATGTGAACAGAAAGTGACGCACTCACTACTGCGACTACTTGAGTGGCAAAAAAATTTGAAAAGTTGACCCCTTATCGATGACACTTTTGACATTAATATGACCAGCGTGTGCAGAGACGATTTGTTGGACAATTGATAACCCTAAACCATATCCGCCAGTTTTGCGCGATCGCTTTTTATCCACCCGATAAAACCGCTCAAAAATATGCGGTAGATCAGCTTCAGGAATACCGATACCATTGTCTATAACTTCAATCACAGCCCAATTTGACTGGATGAACAGCCGCAGCTGAACTTGACCTCCAGGGGGAGTATATTTACAAGCATTACTGAGTAAATTAACTACTGCTTGACGCAGCAAGTCGGCATCACCGAGCACAATCACACTAGTAGTTGGTAAAGTATAAGTTAGATTGAGATGTTTTGCAGCGTCTTGGGTTGCATATTCATCTGCTATCTGTAAAAGCTCACTCTTCAAGTCAACTTGTTGTAAAGATTCAGGTGATAATCGACCTGCATGGCGCGCGAGAAACAGCAGATTATTCACCAGAGTACTCATTGACTTGGCGACATCAAGAATTTTCTCGAAGCGCTGACGCTGCATTTCGGGACTACTAGATTGAGAAATTAACCCGTATTGGGCATTACTAGTAATAGCTGACAAAGGCGATCGCAATTCATGGGAAGCATCAGCTGTGAAGCGTTGTAGCTGGTCGTAGCTGTCACGAATGGGTTGCATTGCTATTCCCCCCAAACACCAACCAGCTAAACCGATAACTCCTAAGGTCACTGGTACTGTCAAAAGTAAAACCAATCGTAACTGAGCCAGATTATTTTGTGCCGATGCTAGCGGCGTTGCAACTTGGAGATAACCGATTAATAAATTATCCTGGTAGACGGGCAGCGTTAACTGACGGAGCCAAGTAACGGTGGATGCTCCCTTTGAGGAGTAAAACGTGGTTTTGAGAGTGTGAAAACCAGGGGTGATTGTCAACTGCGCCTCTGGAGTCGTACCGAAAAATTGCACCAGTTCCCCTTTGGTGTCGTACCAACGCGCATATACGAATTCAGTACCCAGTGGTGGTACGTTACTTCCTAAAAGCGGCACATTTTCTAGATCTAGCTGTTTTTTACGCAGCTCGTACTTTGCGTTCACCGCCATGACTCTGGATTTTTTGTAGAGTAAGCGATCGAGATCCTCTAGTTCGTCTAAGACTGCTTGATAGTAAATTACTCCCGCAAAAATAACCAAAATGCTCCCCATCGTGAGGGTAAACCATAGAGCTAAATTACTGCGACTACGATGAAACATGAAACTTAGGCGAGAGGCTTATACTATGCAGATGTAGCTAAAATCCTCTGAAAGCGCGTTTGTGAAAGTATTGGCGCAATAGTCGTTTATTTTACTACCTAGGCTAGAAAAACCAACAGGATATCTTTCATCACTTAGATTCTTATAAAGCGTGAGTGTGAAAAAGTTTTTGCACAACAATTGTGACACTCGGTTTATCCAAATTTTAATCTGCCTACTTGCTGCCCAACTAAGTTCGTTGCCATATGTCCTTGTCCCACTTATTGCAAAAACTGCACTCTTCCAAGTTAGAATATTTGCTGCCTCTGCCGCTGCTCCTAATTGCTTTTGGACTTGGTGGTGAATCGTTGACAAATCTACTATTGAGTCGTTCCTACCCTACACTAGACAAGCTCCAAGCTGATACGCAAACGGTAAAGGTGCAGGTTGCGGCCAATGTGGTAGTAACCGAAGTTGAAATTGAAAAAGAGCAGGAGTTTACCGAAGTTGAACTTAAGACCGCAAACTCTGTACTCAAAAAGTTAACGTTCAAGGTTCCAGTCACAGAATTAAGCAAGGCAAAAGCCATAATTGCTAAAGAACTGGGAGTATCTGGTGAAGTAGAAACTCTGCAAGCTGATACACAAATGCAAGTGCGATCTACGGTTCAAGTGCTAGGAATACTAGCTGAAATAGAAAAAAAGCAAGAAATTACAAAAATTGAGGTCAATACCGCCAACTCCATACTTAAAAAGTTAGAATTTGAATTGCCAGTCACAGAATTCAGCTCTGTAAAAGCCATGATTACCCAAGAACTGGGATTGTCTCGTGAAGATGCCAGGATGTTAGTCAGCTATCGGGTAAAAAATTAGCAAGCATTCAAAATTAAAAGAATAATTCTTAATTTTTTACTTTTTATGTTTAATTGTCTGGAGCTTTTAAGCTATAACCCATACCGTAGACAGTTTTAATCCAATCCGCTGCACCAACTAACTGCAAGCGATGCCGCAATTTGCGTACTAACACAGTCAACGCATTACTTTCCGGTTCCGTACCCCACTCCCACAATGCTTCTTCAATCTGTTCGCGGGTTAAGACTTGATTGCGGTGACGCATTAGGTACTCTAGCAATTGAGCTTCCCGTGGTGATATTTCTACACTTGTGTGGTTGCGTTCAACAGTTAAGTTACTTAGATGCAGTTGTAAATCTGCAACACGGAGAATATCTCCCACCCACTGAGGAGAACGCCTCGATAGCGCACGTACCCGCGCTAAGAGTTCCACTAAGTCAGCAGGTTTGACAAGATAGTCATCTGCTCCTGCATCTAAACCTGTGACTTTATCAGGTGTGGTATCCTTGGCACTAAGCATCAACACAGGTGCAGTTTTGCCAAGAAGTCGATACTGATGACACAGACTTAACCCGCTGATTGTAGGCAACATCCAGTCTAAAATTAACAAGTCGTACTCTTTTTTGGACAAGAGCCATTGTGCAGTTTCTCCATCTTCAACGCCATCGACAATATATCCAGCTTCCGATAGTACACCTTGTAATGGCTCTAATTGTTCGGGATCGTCTTCTACCAGCAATATCCGCATAAAGATTTTTTGGCAACCAACGCAACTAAAATTGCCAACCTCCCTATTTATGGTAGAAAACCCAAATCTACCTCTCGTCTTCCACCAGTAATATTTCTGATTGTAGGTTGTGGATACCTGGATTGATGCTTTATCCTACTCCTCCTGCTATTTTCAAACATAAGGAAACAGTTTGTTGTATTCTGCAATCCGCACAGTATTGTCAGGCATCAATATAGCATCCCAGCATCAGGAGACAAGCCATGTTGCTTTTGATTCAGGTCGTTTTATGTATCGTTCTAGTAGTCATCGTAGGTACATGGCTTTCACGCAGCGCTGATATCCTGGCTGAAAAGACTGGTTTGGGACGTACTTTGGTTGGTGCGATCCTGCTGGCGGGTGTTACTTCCTTACCAGAGTTGGCAACAGGGATCAGCGCCGTTGCTGTGTTCAATGCACCGGATCTGGCAGCAGGAGGTATCTTTGGTAGTTGCTTGTTTAACCTGTTCATCCTGGCGCTACTGGATATCGTGACTGGGCCTGGACCCCTGTTTCAACGAGCGCACATCAGTCACGGATTGGCGGCTGGTTTGGGGTCTATATTGCTAGGTATTGCAGCTGCTGGGATGTTGCTTGCTCAAAGCAACTATAATTTGACTCTGGGCTGGGTTGGCATTCCCAGTATTTTACTGTTCGTAGTTTATTTCCAAAGCACACGCATAATTGCTCAGTTTGAGCGCCGAAGACGTGCTGAAGTGCTGGAGGTGGAAGCTGAAGTTTTTCAATATGAACATATCAAGCGCCAGCAGGCGTATCTGATGTTTGGGTTGCTTTCAGCAGCAATTGTGGTATTGGGGGTGTGGTTGGCATTTTTGGGCGATCGCGTTGCAGCAGTGACAGGATTGGGGGAAAGTTTTATCGGGGCATTACTGTTAGCAGCAACTACTTCACTACCGGAAGTTGTTGCTGGACTAGCAGCTATCCGACTCAATGCTGTGGATCTAGCAGTTTCCAACATCTTTGGTTCCAATATTTTTAATATGGCAATTTTGGGGGTTTACGACATAGCCTATTTCCGGGGCGATTTGTGGTCTCACATCAGTTCTGTGCATATCTTCACAGCAATTGTGGCATTGATAATGACTTCAGTGGCAATTGTTGGGTTAATTTACCGCGCTGTACGCCCATCACGACTGTACATCTCCTGGGATGGGCTGTCACTAATTGCCCTCTATATCGGCGGAATGTATATTATCTATCGCAGTTGAGAGACAATATCGCGGTTCTCGTTTGAATGAGGTAGGCGGGTAGGGGCAATTCATGAATTGCCCCTACAACTTCACTCAATTGGGAACCGCGATAGCAGCGTCAGTTTTTTCTGGTTGTGGAAGAACTTGACAAGAACGGTAAACACTTCCACAGGAGTGGATCAAAGTTGCTACTCACCCTATCCAGCCTGTTTGGTGATTTGCTCCCAATCCAGCACCGTTATCGCCGTTAAAATACTCATAAGTAGAAAGGCATAAATAAACTAAAAACAGTGCGGGCTAGAAGCCCACCCTAGCACATTTATTGCTTTCAGAAAAGCGATCGCACCTAATAAGCTGTAAGCAAACCGTCGTCCTCTCATCCAAAATGCTAAAGCGAAAACTACCGCAACAGCAGTACCTGAACCCAGTTGTGCGATCGCCTCAAACGACCAACTCCAACTCTCACCAAACAAGCGCTGGATAAAAATAATTGGCTCATGACTCCAGAGTATCTCCATCCCTAGAACACCGATTCAGTAATCTTCAAATCAAAAGAAGGAAAAGAGGACACGGGGAGATTGGGACGCTCTTACACGGAGAGTGTTATTGATAGGTTCTCCGCGTTCCCATTCCCCCTTTCCCCTCTCCCTTGTCTCATCCATAAAGACAATTTCTGAATACTGAATCGACGTTCTGGATAACACTTTTTTCCTCTTTAAGCGATCGCCTGATTTGAGCAGTGACAGTGGATTACACCATCAAACTGCTCCTGATGGTTTACAAGTTTAAGTTGGGGGGCACAATTACCTGGTCAACTACATGAATGACGCCGTTACTTGCTTGAATGTCTGGCTGAGTAACGCTAGCATTGTTAACTCGAACTTGGTTAGTTGCTTGATCAACTTGTACGTTGACTGGATTATTAGCAAGAGTTTTTACCTCTCCAGACTGAAGTTGCTCGGCTGTCAAGTTACCTGGAACAACGTGATAGGTCAAAACCTGTCTGAGAGTCTCGCGGTTTTCTGGTTGAAGCAATCGCTGTCGAGTTGCTTCGGGGATAGCAGCAAACGCTTGGTCTGAAGGCGCGAACAAGGTATAAGGCCCATCATCATCTAACTTGTCTTCTAAATCTGCTTCATCAATCAGATTTGCAAGTGTTGTCAATGAAGGATTAGCTTGTACAACACCCTTTATATCTTCATCCACCGTTGCACCAGGAGTTGCAGGAGGGGTCGTCGGAGTAGTTGGAGGTTGTTCAGGCGTATCTTCTACATCTGTGGCAGGTGGTGTAGTTGTTGGAGGGACTTGAGCAGTATCGTTTGGTGCACAGGCTGCAAAAACTGGCAGTAACAGAATACCTGTAGCAAACGCAAACTTTTTAATACTTCGAGCACAATTTTGAGTCTTTATATTCTTCACCATGATACGAGACATCAAACCGTTTAATTGCTTTTCTTACGTTAAACAATAAATGTGAATGGAATGTGACGGTAATTATTGTCTGTCTTACAGCTGAGTAAAGATTCTAATCTCTATCAAGCAAGTTTTTAGGTTAAAATATTGCTTTTATATCAAAAGATAGATGTTGTATGTTTTTGCAAAACGAGCATTTATTTGTATAGGAATCCGGTTTAATTTTTGAAAAAATCTAAGTACAAGTAGGGTGCGTTAGCCTTTGGCGTAACGCAACGGCAATAAAGGGGGAGGAAAATCCACACCCCTTTTTGCCTCCCCTACGTATCTTTTCAAAAATCAAATACTAGTCCTATATAACTTGAGTAAGAATATTTATCTAACTAGAGATGGTTAATTTAGGCGTGAGTAATTGGTAAATTAAAAACATAAAATCAGGTTAAATCTTGGTTTAAATAATTCCAAGTTATACCATTTATCCAAATAATTGTAGAATTAAAGGGAGTAAAACCATGAATATTTTAGCTTGGATTATTTTAGGTTTACTGGCAGGTGCTATTGCTAAATGGATTTATCCTGGTTCGCAAGGGGGCGGCTTGCTTGGAACCATACTTTTGGGAATTGTAGGAGCTTTTATCGGCGGAACTTTATTTGACCTTCTACAAACAGGAACACTCACTTTTACTGCCGCAAGTCTCTCGCTTCCGGGTGTAATTGTCGCAGTATTAGGTGCGATTATCGCTATCTTCTTGTATTATCAGTTTACCCGTAGAGCTTACTAAAGTAGGTTGTTGTAGCAGTCCAGATAGAGAATTTGGTGGAAAATAGTGCCAAGCCGTGCTACGAGAATTGTAATCCTCGTAGCACAGTTTTCTACTAATAACTATAAGTTGGAAATTTTACCCTGAAACTGATGGCACTAAAATCGTTAGACCTCCTGGAATACATTTAATTTCAAGCGGAGTAGTTCCATTCATATCACCATCTAAAGCTACTTTTTTTTGAGGTTCAGTTCTCACCCTCACATTCCTAGCGCGTAGGTGCTGAATATCATCTCGATTAGTAGCACTACCTGTGAAGCCCGACCTCAGCAGATGATAAGCAGCAAACAGAGCATTTTGGCGGTTAGCAGGAGCAACGATTGTCACATCTAGCAGACCATCATCTATTATTACTCCCGCAGGCCCATGTGCCAGAATTGAAGTCGGTGCAGCTGCATTGGCAATAGTGACAGCTGAGGCTGATAAATTAAGTGTTTCCTTTTCGGTTTCAATGTAGACTGTAAAAGTATCTAAATTTGCCAGTTGTTTTATCCCTGTCCCAACAAATGCCAATGTACCAAAAAGCTTTTTAGCTTTTTTGTCAGTTTCTTTAATAGTTTCAGCTTCAAAACCGATCGCACTCAGGACAATCATTGGTTTGTTATTGCATAAAGCAACATCCACTTTTCGAGGTACACCAGTTAAAATTGTTTGGCAGGCTTCCTTAATTACAGTGGAAATGCCTAAAGCTTTCGCAAATGCATTGACAGTACCTCTGGGAATTATACCAAAAGGAATTCCTGTACCAATCACTGCTTCAGCAGCACCTGATATCGTACCATCACCTCCAGATACGATAATCATTTCTGTACCGCGTTCAATCACTTCACGAACTAACTGAGAAGGACTAACTTCATGGGTAGGGCGAATATCCAGGTTGATTTGAGGTTCCAATACTTCTCGGATTGCCACTAAATCTGCCACAGGATCGCCCTTTCCCGCAGATGGATTAAAAATAAGAATTGCTGCTTGCATGATCTTTGAAATGCCTAGATAGTTAATTTCCCAATTTGTAGGATTTGTTGCACATTTATTAAGGATGGTCGCTTCGCTTCAAAAAAATGATTAAAAACAAAGATACAAGACCTCAAATTTAATTAGGTCTAAGTTTCATAACCTCTATCTACAGACCTACGCAAACTGAACCCAGGTACGGAACCAGTGACAATATTCACACAACACTATCTTAGGAGTGTTTTGTGATACTGACAGTACGATCGCAATTCTCCAAAATAGAATTGCTCCGAACAGGGAAATCATGCCTCAATCAATAGCAGCAACTAGCATGGTATTAGAAGAATTTCAACTTATTACTGATGAATAATTGTATGAATTTGGTTTGCTTCCTCTAAGATTTTTTCAACTCCAGAAGAAGCAATGCCCTTGACATAGTTAATTTTGATTTCTTCTAGCATATCGATCAGTAAAGATTGAAATTCCTGAACGTTATGCTTTTTCTGTAACTCCATCTCTAATGCATCACGAAAGTTTGTAATTAGACGAGAAGTAAGTTTTGCTGTAACTGAGTCTGACAGCACCATGATGAGGTTGTTAGAGATAGATTGAGATAAGTCATGAGCCAACTTTTCTGTTAGTTGATTGGGTAAGTGATTTAGACCAGGTATATTTTGTATTTGTTGATAAGCTGGAGATTCTTTGAGAGTACTTGCAATAGTGTGATGCATTAAGGCTTCTATATCAGGCTGGACTTGAGGTAAAACATCATAGACACTGACGTTGACTAAGCGAGTAGCGATAGCTTTTGCCTCGTTCGTTTCATTAACTTGAATGTAGGGTTTGCGCGTTTCAGGATGAAATAACCAGCGTGCCAAGTCACCCTGGCGAATCGCATCTTGCATTTGGTCAATCACTTGAATGCCTACCATTTCAGTGATTTCCTCAGCAAAACTCACGGCAAAGTCATGATTAATTTGCGATCGCAAAGGCTCAAGATTGAGTAAATCGGCTTGGTAAAGACGAATAGTTACTGGAATAACTCGTAGCCAACGCCAGAAGGGAAGTAACAAGAATAAATCGTACCACCGCCTTAGCATGGCTTCTAACCAGTTTAACGAAGGATTGCGACGACTGATATAAAAAGTACGTGCCAAAAATTCTAAGGCAAAAATAATTACAAAAGGTAAGTCAATCAACCAGAAACGATTGACAAAGTTGCCAAATCTACCAATATCGCGATAATAGTTACTATTAATTAGAGGTCTAATTTGATAATTAAAAAAATTAATTTCCGATTGCCAACCCATTTGGGACAAATAAGCTTGACTCCAAAACCTAGTAAAGGCATCTCTGGCAGATTGTTCATTTGTACGCAAGCGTATTTCATTTTTGATTTTTGCTAAAGTACCACTTTTATTAGCTACATCAAACGGATTATCCTCAATCATGCGGTGGCTAAGGAAACGTAATTCACCAAGCAAACTTTCTGCTTGGGGTGACTGCAAACCAGTCTGCAAAACCTGTTCTTCTAATTCTGTAACCTTGTCGAGGTAGTTTTGCGTTTCTGGATGGGGTTGAATGCCCTTAATTGGATCGTACAGTTGAGTGACATTTGGCAATACTTGTAGATAGAAATCACGCCAAGGAATATAGGTTAAATCAAATAAGACTAAACATAAATTGACCAATGCTAGGATGGCAATTAATCGTTCAAACCAGCGGTTGCGAGGTACAGGATATTTTCTTATACTTATTTTTGATGTCATGACTTAAAATTTTATTTATTCCATCTCAAAACAAATTAATTCTAAATGACTAGGATTGGAGATTAGCTCTTTTGCTACTAATAAACCAGCTATAGTCCAGATTTGATATTTTCTTGCTTCCTTACCAATTAATCGACCATTCTTACCATCGTAGTATTCTGGCCATTTATCTCCAAATAATCGATTTTCCGCAATCTCAATGGCTTTATGAGCAATCTCTATGCGATTTGTTTTTTGCGCTGCTGCTGTTAGTAACCACAGTAAGACTGGCCAATTACCACCATTGTGATAAGACCAAGGAGTATTTTTTGGATCGCACCCCGTAATGATTTGCCAGTCTATGCCCTCAAGTGCAGGATAACAGATTTTCATGGGCATATATCCAACTAAATCATTCCAACGTTGCTCAATTAAATTCATAATGCTTTGAGATTCTTGCTCACTGGCTAAAGAGGTGATAATAGCCATTAAGTTTCCCAAAGTAAAGAAACGAAAATCCATGCGTCCAGGGCCAAGATTACCCGCTAGATAACCGCCAGTATCTGGTAGCCATTCTGTTAACCAAGCAGGAATTGAATCAGGATAAATATTGAATCTGTTCGCTACTTCTTTGCCAAATTCATCACCTTTAAAGCGATAAATTTCATTCAAGCGATTTGGGTCAATCCAATAATATTCGCGGAGATGATAGGTAAGAGGTGCTAAACGTTGATTTACATCATTAATGCAGAAAGTATTATCATTATTGGGCAGAAGAAGTTCCCTAGCTGCACGTAAGGCAGCATAAAACAGCACCTGAATTTCTAGAGGATGTTCGTAGACACCCATACGACGGTCAATCATAAAAGCGCCATCGGGAACCAGCATGGTTGGATACATAGCAAATCGATGGACAAGACACATTTCCAAAATTAACTTGATTCCCTGTTGAAATTCGGTTTGGTGGGCAAGTGAGATATCGCCTGTGGCTTTAACGTAAGCTCGTAGTAAGATAATCCACCACAAGCAAGAATCAACAGGTGGAACTCTGGCGATCGCATGTTCCCCAAAATCAGCAGTCAAATACTCTTCGCCATCTTTTGATACTACTTTAAAACTGGCTGGCATTAGTCCCGGCCCCGGCTGAAAACAGTCCATTTGCGGCTCATGACTCTGCAAAGCGAGAGTTTCTATCAAGAAATTACGTACAATTTCAGATTTACCGTTAATCAAAAAAGCCAGCGCCGATAAGACAAAATCACGGACGAAACATTGGTCATAATTCAGTGCTTGTGACCCTGGTTCTAAGGCTGCAACTGTTCCAATCGGACGATCGTGATAATAAATAATTGACTTTTCAATTAGTATCCAAGCTTCTGCAATTAAATTATTTTTTGTTCTCATTAGTTACGTAGTCTCCTTAAGTAAATAGTTAATTGTTATGAACAATTAATAATTATTATTTTTGTGCTGAAATAAGATTTTTTTAGGGAGGAAAATGCCCAAATTAAATAGATGGTAGATATTACTTTCCTTACTGGTAAATTGAAATATATCACCATTTTTAATAAGAGCCATAGGTTCTTAATTCTTGTTACCAGTTTCAACCTAGTAACGAGGGTTTGGAGACCCTGTTTCCGGGCTGTTGTATAGGTGTGCAAGATATGAATCAATTTATGTCGGAAAACGAGTAGGAATATATGAAATTCTGCCCTGTGTATTTGTTTCTTCTGGAGCTGGACGGTATTGCAACCAGGCAAATAAAGCAGCAGTACCGAGAAAAATAAAGGTGATAGTTGCTACTAATTGAAGCATAATACTGTAACGCATAACAAAGCCTTAGATTTAAGATTTTTAAAATGCAAAAGAATCAAATTCTATACTTTTCCTACAGCTTCTGATTGTTCAGATCGCATTTTCAAGGCACGATTCATTTCTTCAAAACCTTGGCGCGTGTTTGTATCAAGTTGGTGTGCAAATAACGGAACAAGTAACCCTCTAAAAACTTCCCTTTGAATGAAGTGAGTGCGATTTCTTTCCAGAGATTCAATCACGAAAATGTGTTCGCCATCAAACAGCCCTGGTATGAGAAAATGACCCAACCAGCTTAATTCTCGATTTGGCATAGCTTTAAGAACTGTCGGTTTAAAAGTTATCTCATTTTTTCCTGGAGGCTTAATTTGTAGTTCCAGTTGTGCGCCCTCTCTAACCTCTCCACTGACTCGACGGATAAAGGGATTCCATGTTGGAAAACTGTCAAAATCGGTGAGTATTTTCCAAACCTGCTTATCCGGTGCTTGAATTTCGATCTCTGTGTAGATTTCTTTCATAGTTAATTTTTAAGATGTATACTTTGTGTTTATGAGATAAAGCATTAATCTTATGGACGTTCTACCCGAAAATTTGCCCACATGATAAAGCCATGAACTCGGCATTCCAAATCTTGTAGCCACTCAACTAGTTCGTGATTGCTATTGTGTAACAAGGTATAGTCTTGGTCATCTTGGACTAAGGTTAAACCTGTTTGTGGATTTTCGATGCTCGTTTCAATATTGCGGTTAAAACGTTCATCTAATAATTTCAACAGCCGTGTTACTTTGGCTTGCGCAACTTCTAAACTTAATAGGGTGTAATCTTGCTGTTGAATGATTTGCTGAAGTTCAGCGATATTGCTAAATTTTCGCCGACCGAGAGTGCCTTGAGTTGGTACTAAAAGTGCCGCCGCCCCATTTCTTAAGTCCTGCTGATTTAGCGCAAAATAATTCCAATCACCGTAAGCATACTGAATTAATTCGCCGTTGCCACTGGGTAACACCAATCTGGAATGCAAGCCGTGGTCTGTGACATAGATAGCGATCGCTTCGGTAGGGTCAGCAGGGGGTACGATGGTTGCGGGAGAAAACATCCAGATCAATAAGATAGAAGCAATTACTAGTGAAGCAAATTTGGCAATGCGGCATAAACGCATAGCTAATGCATGATGCTAATTGAGTTAAACAAGGTTATAGTGTTCCATGTGAATGTTGGTGACAGGTACTTCCAACTCGTGCAAGGCTTTCTCTACCTGATCCATCATTTTTGGTACAGCACAGATAAAGTAATTTCGAGTTGCAGGACGCTTAGGAATGTAGCGTTTTAGCAGTTCCTTATCAACATATCCACTTTCCCCTGACCAATCCTCCGGAGGTTCTCTAAGAACGTGGACAACTGTCAGGTCTAATTTGTCTTTTAAGGCTTCAATTTCTTCTCGGTAAGTTACATCTTCCCAAGTCTTATTCGCATAAATTAACAGTATGGGGCGCTCATCTTTACGTTCTGCTAAGGTAACAAGCATACTCATAATTGGCGTGATGCCGATACCTCCAGCAATAAAGACAAATCCAGCAGTGTTTTCATAACGGTCTGTAGTGAAAACTCCATAAGGGCCGTCAAGGAAGGCTTTAGTACCAGGTTTGACATCTTTGATTGTATTTGTGAAGTCTCCTAAAGCCTTAATGCCAAATTCAATGCGATCGGGATGTTCTGCACTCGAAGCAAAAGAAAATGGATGTTCACGCATTCTAAACGGCGATATTTCCAGAGTCAGCCAAGCAAATTGACCTGGTTGGAAATGTATTCCCTCGTGTCCTCTGGGACGCAAAACTAGATTCCAGACATTGCCTCGTTGGGGAATTGCAGCTTCTACCAAGTAAGGTTTTTTCTGCATAAAGTAGGGTTTGACCAAGCGGACGTAAATTAATAACCACAACGCAGCTACTGCAATACCAGTCCAGATCACTGCTTTCCAAAACAGCCCTAGGTAGTTACCCACACCCAAGGCATGTCCCAAACCAAATCCAACGATAATAACTGCTAAGATGCCATGAGCTATACGCCAAGGTTCGTAGGGAATGTTAAGCTGTTTGCGCCAAATGGAAGTGACAATAATCGCAATTAGCGCCAAAGTAGCGATAACTGCTGCCCTTGCTCGCCACGGGGCTTCGATGAAATTCAATAGTTGCAGTGTCTCTGGATTGTTAATGAATAAAATTATCGGGTGAGCAAGGATGAAAAAGAACGCAACTATCGAGGTGTAGCGGTGAAACTGAAGAATTAGGTCAATGCCGTATGAGGCTTCGATGCGGTTGATCCGGGCAGTTAGAGCAAATTGCATTGCCATCATTGCTAAACCGATGAAACCCAAAGCAGCAGAAAATTCCAGCCAAAAACTACGTTCATCACTTGGTGTAGGCGGGTATAAAAGTAGTATTAGTAGGGGTAATAGGATAATCAAAAGATATGCACCTATCCAAGATGCCCCTATGATCACGGGATTTTTCATCAATAAACTTCTCATCGGCGCATACCTCCTAACCTTGCTGTTGCGATACAGCTTGCGATCGCCTGTTGATTTCCGGCCAATTCACCTATCAAAAAAACAATTTGTTGTCGTAAAAATTTTATTATCATAAATTTTTGCCTTAAATTCACAATCTTATGCTTTGTCTTGATTAGTTATTCCAAATGAAACACTCGCTTTTTTGATCAAGTCAGTGGTGCTATGAGCCTTAAGAGAATGGAATTAATAATTGCCAAAGCGATTGAACCAAGCAAAGCGCTCCAAAAACCGTATCTTAAGCGAAAACCAGGCACTATAGCAGCTGATAACCCAAAGATAATTGCATTTAGAACAAAAAAGAATAAGCCTATGGTAAGGATAATGAATGGCAAGGTAAAAAAGGTTAAAACGGGAAGTAAAAGTGCATTCAATATTCCAAAAACTGCGGCGGTAATTAACGCTTTTCCAAAACTGTCGATTTCTACTCCTATTGGTAGTCTAGAAATAATCAAAAAGCTGATAGCTGTTACTAACCAAGTAATTATCAACCCAACCATAAGAAAGACTCCTTATCAGTAACATGTCGATTTCGGTCGAGCAGGTCGATATTTTTAGTATTTGCGATAAATGTGAAGAGAAAGTGACCGCACTACCACGCTGTCACCAAGTTCATACAAATTCATAAAGCTTGTGTTTGCGGTACTTGCGTCCGATCGCGAACTGATACCATTTTGGATTTTAGATTTTGGATTGGGAATGACTGTCTCTGCCGGGGTTCTGTTAATCCATCTGTTGCAATCATTTTTTTTATTGGTATGACTATATCGGGCACGTTGAAAAGTGGACACTGATTACACAAACTGGTGACATAAGTGCAACTGCGATCGCTGTTCCGGCTAAACTTTCAGAAATTTTTGGCTGCACTTTTGCATAACCACTAATTCCCCCAGCCGCTACGGCAATTCCTAAGTTTAGTAAAGTGGGTCGAGAACTAGTCTGACTTGAAAATAAGGCAGCTATGCTGACGGCAGAGGGCAGAAAGAATAAAGATTTTCATCGATGCTGCTGTACTGAAAGTTCATGACCCACTAAACTCCAGATCTATGATTACCAGGCGTTAACATAAGAATAAACAAGCTCAGCAAATCTTCCTTTTATAAAAAAACGCGCCTGTGATACCGATTGATCTTAAGTCTTTAATCAGCGCAATTACTGGCATCATCAGTCCCACCTCTTTGATCAAAGATAAGATTCAGCGCAATGAAACAGTAATTAGATTATTAAAGCAATTTAATCTCGATCCTGAGCATCCCCCAGCTGATTTTAGCGGTGTTTACGCCTACACCTTAGTAGAATACGGTGTTGGCAAACCCAAGCCATTGCTCGAACTTTTCCGGCAAGAAGAAATCAAATTAGCTTTTCGTAAGGCATTTGACCACAATAACCCTTCAATTCTCCTGTCTGAAATCGATGCTTTTCTTGATGCCTATGCTTCGGGAGATGAAATCAAAAGCTTGAGAATCGATGTAAGACGCGAAATTGCTGAATTTTATATTGTATTTTCGGAAGTAGCCAAACGCAGCCGCACACCTGCTGATGTGCTGACGAACCAGCAAATCGGCTCTTTACACAAAAGAATTGCTAACATCCAAGAACAACTCGATAGGTTGCCGACACTGGAAGGAATCAGAACAGAGATAGCACGTTTGGCGACACAGAGTTATTCAGCATTGCCACCAGGTGTAGAGACGCGAAATTTCGCGTCTCTACATGAAAAGAAATGTCGGGCGATCGCCCTAGCACAACAAATGCGCGGTTGGTTTGAAACTCTAGGCTACAGCTTTGAAAAACACGAAATTTGGGAAGATAACTATTTTGAGTGGATTATCCGCATTCCAGTAAGACGTAATCGTTTTGACCGTATACTCGTGCGTGGAATTGAGGGCGAAGCCGGACTGAGTGATGTGATGGCTTTGCGCCAGTCAGTAGAAGCACAAAACACAGACGAAGGCTGGTTAGTGACAGCACGGCGCATTTCACGCGCGGCGCGTGATGAAGTTGATAAAGAAGAAAATCGGGATTTGGAATGCTTGACTTTTGATGAACTTATCGACCAAGATGCTGATTTTAACGGCTATCTCGATTGGTTGGAAGCAGAAATCAAACGGCGAGAAATAGATCAAAAGTATGTGCCACTCGCTTGTACAAAAGAAGAATTTGACCCAGTAACGAAGCGTCGCATTGGTGTCAGTCGCTACGATGAGCGTGACGATTGGATTGACGGTTACATTGATCTATGGTTGGATGACCCAGCCAAAGAGCATATCTCAATTTTGGGCGAGTTTGGTACAGGTAAGACTTGGTTTGCCTTCCATTATGCTTGGACTGCATTGCAACGTTACAAAGATGCTCAAAGACGTGGTTTGGAACGTCCCCGCTTACCTTTGGTCATTACCTTACGCGACTATGCTAGAGCCTTGAATGTGGAGAACGTGCTGGCGGGTTTCTTTTTCACCCAACATAATATTCGCTTAAACAGCGAAGTTTTTGATCAACTCAACCGCATGGGTAAACTGCTGCTGATTTTCGATGGTTTTGACGAAATGGCAGCAAAATGCGATCGCCAGCAAATGATAAACAATTTTTGGGAACTAGCAAAAGTTGTGGTTCCCGGTTCCAAAGTGATTCTGACAAGTCGCACCGAGCATTTTCCTGAAGCAAAAGAAGGATGGGCGTTACTCAACGCCGAACTGCAAGCCTCTACTGCCAATCTGACGGGTGAAACACCCCAGTTTGAAGTCCTGGAACTAGAGAAATTCAACGACGAACAAATTCGGCAGGTGTTATCTTTTAATGCTGAACCTGCCACAGTTGAACAGGTGATGGGTAATCCCCAACTGTTGGACTTGGCACGGCGTCCGGTGATGACAGAGTTAATTTTGGAAGCGTTGCCAGATATTGAGGCGGGTAAACCTGTGGATATGTCACGGGTTTATCTATATGCCGTGCGGCGCAAGATGGAACGAGATATCAAAGCTGAGCGTACTTTTACTTCTTTAGCAGATAAACTCTACTTTTTGTGCGAACTTTCCTGGGAGATGCTGTCTACTGAGCAGATGAGCCTCAATTATCGGCTTTTCCCCGATCGCATTCGTCGCCTGTTTGGTGCAGTTGTGCGCGAGGAAAAGGATTTAGACCACTGGCACTATGACATGATGGGTCAAACAATGCTCATCCGCAATGCCGATGGTGATTATACTCCCGCGCATCGTTCGTTGTTAGAGTTCTTTGTTGCTTATAAGTTTGCCGCTGAGTTGGGGGTATTGGCTGATGATTTTATTGAGTTGGCGCAGGCGCAGTTGCATTTAGACACAACAGCTACACCAGAGAATTACACTTGGTCATCGTATTTCCGGCGACAAGTAAATGACGCGGAGCAAATTTTACCAATTACCCCCCTGAAAAGATTTGTCAGTGAATCTCTAGTACAACTGCAACCGACTTTTGGTCAAGCTCCTCTGACAAAGGCAGTAATGGATTTGCTTGTGCCAATGTTGGGTAACTACTCTCCTCTCTTAGAAATACTCGATGCTACACGCGGCAAAACAGAAGAAGAGGTGGGTTATGTCGGGGGAAATGCAGCAAAATTGTTAGTAAAGGTTAATAAGAGAGCTTTGGAAGGGAAGAATCTCTCTCAGGCAGTGATTCGGAATGCTGATTTTACTAATGCCAGCCTACGCCATGTTAATTTTACTGGAGCAAATCTAATTGACTGTGTTTTTACCAAAGTATTAGGCAGTGTTTTGGCAGTAGGATTTAGTCCGGATGGCAAACTGTTGGCTAGCGGTGATTATGATGGAGTGGTTTGCTTGTGGGAAGCAGCTAGTGGCAGAGAAATTTTGACCTGTAAAGGGCACACCAATTCAGTATGTGCAATCGCCTTCAGCCCAGACGGTCAAATCCTTGCCAGTAGTAGTGCTGACCAAACAGTGAGATTATGGCATGTCCACAGTGGTAAATGCTTCCATACCTTGCAGGGACACATTAGTTGGGTACGTGCAGTTGCCTTCAGTCCCGATGGTCAAATTCTTGCCAGTTGTGGTGATGACCAAACAGTGAGATTATGGCATGTCCACAGTGGTAAATGCTTCCATACCTTGCAGGGACACGTTAGTTGGGTACGTGCAGTTGCCTTCAGTCTCGATGGTCAAATTCTTGCCAGTGGTAGTCATGACCAAACAGTGCGATTATGGCATCTCCAGAGTGGTGAATGCCTTAATATCTTGCAAGGGCACACCAGTTGGATACGTACAGTTGCCTTCAGTCCCGATGGTCAAATTCTTGCCAGTGGTAGTAATGACCAAACGGTGCGATTATGGAATCTCAATAATGGTGTATGCTTCCACACTTTACAGGGACACACTAATTGTGTAAATTCAGTTGCCTTCAGTTCCGATGGTCAAATTCTTGCCAGTGGTAGTATTGATCAAACAGTGCGATTATGGCATGTCCAGAGTGGTGAATGCTTTCATACCTTGCAGGGACACACCAAATCAGTAAATTCATTTGCCTTCAGTCCTGATGGTCAAACCCTTGCCAGTGGTGGTGATGACCAAACAGTGCGATTATGGCACATCAGTAGTGGTGAATGCTTTCATACCTTACAGGGACACATCAATTGGGTAAATTCAGTTGCTTTCAGTTCCGATGGTCAAACTCTTGCTAGTGGTAGCGCCGACAAAATGGTGCGATTGTGGGACATTAACAGTGGTGAATGTATTAATATTTTGCAGAGACACATCGATTGGGTAAATTCAGTTGCCTTCAGTCCCGATGGTCAAATCCTTGCCAGTGGTAGCACTGACCAAACAGTGCGATTATGGTATCTCCAGGGTGGTGAATGTCTCAACACTTTGCAAGAGCACACCAGTGGGATAATTGCAATTGCCTTCAGTCCCAATGGTCAAATCCTTGCCAGTTGTAATAATGACCAAACGGCGCGATTGTGGGACATTAACAGTGGTGAATGTATTAATATTTTGCAAGGGCACACCAATTGGGTAAATTCAGTTGCTTTCAGTTCCGATGGTCAAATCCTTGCCAGTGGTAGCGCTGACCAAACAGTGCGATTATGGGACATTAACAGTGGTGAATGTATTAATATTTTGCAAGGGCACACCAGTTGGGTGCGTGCAGTTGCCTTCAGTCCCAATGGTCAAATCCTTGCCAGTGGTAGCGCTGACCAAACAGTGCGGTTATGGGACATTAACAGTGGTGAATGTCTCAACACTTTGCAAGGGCACATCAGTCGAATACGTGCGGTTGCCTTCAGTCCCGATGGTCAAATTCTTGCTAGTAGTAGTGCTGACCAAACAGTGCGATTATGGCATCTCCAGAGTGGTGAATATATCAATATTTTGCAAGGGCATACGAATTGGGTAAATTCAGTTGCCTTCAGTCCCGATGGTCAAATTCTTGCCAGTGGTAGTGGGGATGGCACAATTAAACTTTGGGATGTCAAGACTGGCGAGTGCCTCAAAACCTTCAGAAGCGACAAACCCTATGAGGGCATGAATATCACAGGCGTTGCTGGTTTAACGGAAGCCGAAAAAGCCACGCTGAAAGCTTTAGGGGCGGTGGAAAATAGAGAGTAGACTACCTAATAGAAAGTGAAAAAAAGGATGTTGAAGAAAATGTTAGATAAAGTAAACATTTTAATTGAAAAAAAAGAGTCAGGATATCTTGTCTCGTCTCCAGCAATAGAGGGACATCAATTTCAGGATGATTCTCTAGAAAGTGTGTTTGAGAGACTTAAAGAAGTAATTAAAGATTATCTTGAAACTACTAGTACTTCCCATCATCAAACAACAGGTGAATCTCTCATTAATCTAGTGGCGGATTTTACTAAAGATATGACAGAAGAAGAGATGAATCAATTACCGACAGATGGAGCAGAACAACACGAACATTACCTCTATGGAACACCCAAAAAAGCAAGATGAAGCTTGTATTTGCAGACGCTTTCTATTGGATAGCATTAACAAATCCAAGAGATGATTAGCATATAAAAGCTATAGAAATTCCTATGCTCACTCGAAAAATTGACTTACATGAAACACAACCAAGTTTGAAGGAGTTGTTATCCCTAGTGCAGGCTGGTACAGAAATTATTTTGACAGAGGGTGATACTGCATTAGCTCGGTTAATACCAGTTGCATCATCACCTTCACCAAGAGTGGCAGGATTGCATACTGGTGCGATCTGGACAAGTGATGATTTTGACGAACCACTGCCTGAAGAATTTTGGACAGGCAACTCATGAAGTTCATATTAGACACCCATACCTTTATTTGGTGGGATAGTGAGCCAACCAGACTTTCCCAACACACTATTACACTGTCAATCACTATATTTATTAGCGATCGCTATAACAGTCAAAGCACAAGCCAGCTTGATTCATTCAGATTTCATCCTTACCATAAAGTAAGAAATATACATAAAAGTAAGGAAAGCTATGTATATTACTACAATTACTAGTAAAGGTCAGACAACTATCCCAAAAGAAATTCGAGAGAAACTTAACTTACGTCCAGGCGATCGCATTAGTTTCATTGTCGAAGCCGACGGTAGAGTCTACATTCAACCACTAAATGTGCATGTTGAGGAATTGTCCGGTATCCTCCACCAACCAGGAAGGGAGCCAGTATCTATCGAAGAAATGAATGCAGCAATTGAACAGTCTGGTGGAAGCTTGTGATGAAGGGGCTGGATACCAATGTTATTGTTCGCTATCTTGTTCAGGATGACTTGGAACAATGGAAGTTGGCGGATGAGTATATTAAACAGACGAAAGTAAGTGGTGAAATCTGTTTCATTAACAACATTGTTCTATGTGAACTTGTTTGGGTACTGAAAACTTCATATAAACTCAATCGTTCTGAAATTAGCGATGTTCTCGAAAAAATACTGAGAGCAGATGCTTTTGACTTTGAAAACAGAGAAGCGGCTTGGTGGTCGGTACAGCAGATGAAAAAGGGAAAAGCTGATTTCTCTGACTATCTAATTGGGAAGTTGAATGAAGAAGCTGGATGTACTGAAACTGCCACATTTGATGCCAAGTTGAAAGGAGTTGAGGGATTTCGCTCACTTTGACCTTGCTTTCAAGTATTGAAAGTCTGTTGATTACATAAAGTCAAAATTAAGAAACTGCCGTACTCCCAGTTTGAAATGATATTTTCGATCGCAGTTCACACAAATAATGTTTTGAGATTACAGTTTGCTGATAAGTTGCCCATATTCTGATATATTCCCCATAAGTAGGTGGAAGCATTCTCAAATCTCAACTCAAAACTAATTAACGGTGTTGCCGTGGTTGGAATTGTCATTGTTTCTCACAGCAAACGGTTAGCAGAAGGTGTGCGGGAGCTAGCAGCCCAAATGGTTCAAGGCAAAGTCCCTTTAGCCGTGGCCGCAGGAATTGACGATCCAGAAAACCCGCTAGGTACAGATGCTATGCAGGTTTATAATGCGATCGCATCTGTTTACAGTGATGATGGTGTCCTGGTGTTAATGGATCTGGGTAGCGCCTTGATGAGTGCGGAAATGGCGTTGGAGTTTCTCCCAGAAGAACATCAACAGAAAGTACACCTGTGTGCAGCACCTCTGGTAGAAGGTGCGATCGCCGCAACAGTCGCAGCCGCAGCTGGTAATAATATTCAGCAAGTAATCGCCGAAGCACAGGGAGCATTAATAGCAAAAGCGACTCAATTAGGTGTAGTCGACCACCTCACCCCCTACCCCTCTCCACTAGCGGAGAGGGGAGAAAAACAAAACACAAAAGAAATTCGTCTGACTGTCAGCAATAGGCTAGGATTACATGCCCGTCCAGCAGCTCGATTTGTGGGATGTGCTGCCCGGTTTCAATCGCAAATTAAGGTACGTAATGTTACTAAAGGTAGTGATTTTGTCCGTGCTGACAGCATTAACCAAGTGGCAATGCTAGGGGTGCGCCAAGGACACGAAATAGTCATTACTGCGACTGGTTCCGATGCAGATGAAGCACTAGCTGCATTGCAAGCATTAATTGAAAGCAACTTTGGCGAAGATGACCGCGCTTTAGAACCTCACCCCACCACCTCACCACCCCATCTCCCCATCTCTGCCTCTCCTCCCTCTTCCCTGCAAGGCATTCCCGCTTCGCCCGGAGTCGCGATCGCACCCAGCTTCCAATTTAGAAAAATACCCCTTGCCTTACATCAAATCACCCCTATATCAATCCAGGAATATCACGTAAAAAATCCTGAGTTTGAGTGGCAACGTTTACAATCAGCTCTACAAACTGCTCGACAGGAAATTCAGACTTTGCTCTCAAACGCATCAATTCAAATTGGTGATGCAGAAGCAGCTATATTTGATGCCCATCTGTTATTTCTAGAAGACCCAACCCTGATTGAAGCAGCACAGCAACGCGTCTTTACCTACCATCTCAATGCTGAAGCCGCTTGGCAAGGAGTTGTAGATGAGGTGGCAAGTAACTATCATCACCTTGACGATCCCTATTTACGAGAGCGAGTAGCTGATGTCGTCGATGTGGGACAGCGAGTGTTACGAGTATTATCTGGTGCTCCTGTAACTGCTGTGGAGATATCCCAACCTGCGATTTTAGTTGCTGCTGATTTAAATCCTTCTGATACAGCAGGGTTAGACCCAACAAAAGTTTTGGGCATTTGTATTACTGCGGGTAGTGCTACTTCCCACAGTGCCATCCTTGCCCGTTCATTGGGCATCCCTGCAATCGTTGGTTTACCAGCAGAGATATTGCAACTTGCAGATGGAACCCTCCTCGCCATAGACGGTGAGACGGGTAGGGTATGGATAGAACCAGAACCAGACACTTTAGCAGCACTGCAAGCAAAGCGGGATACACAGCAAGCTGCCCAACAACAAGCACTGAACATTGCACGCCAGCCTTGTTTAACTCGCGACGGTAGCGCTATTACTGTATTTGCGAATATTGGCAGTATAGCTGATACACAACAAGCTCTGAAATTGGGCGCGGAGGGTGTAGGATTACTTCGCACCGAGTTTCTTTATCTTAATCGTACAACTGCTCCTTCGGAAGAAGAGCAACTAACAGTTTATCAAGCGATCGCTCAAATTTTAGATACCCGTCCTTTGATCATTCGCACTCTCGATGTAGGTGGAGACAAACCACTTCCCTATTTGGGAATGCAGTCTGAAACTAATCCTTTTTTAGGTTGGCGCGGTATTCGTTTTTGTCTGGATCGTCCGCAAGTGTTGAAAACTCAGTTGCGAGCAATTTTAAGAGCCAGTTTTGGACAGCAGATCAAAATCATGTTTCCAATGATTGCCGCTGTAGCAGAAATACAAGCAGCAAAAGCTATGCTAACTGAAGTACAAGCAGAACTACGTCAGGCTGGTATCGCTTTTGATGAAACAATGGAAGTGGGCATCATGGTAGAAGTGCCAGCAGCGGTTGCCATTGCCGACCAGTTAGCCGCAGAAGTAGACTTTTTTAGCATTGGCACTAACGACCTCAGTCAGTATGTGATGGCAGCAGACCGCACCAACCCAAAAGTAGCAAATTTGGCTGATGCCTTCCATCCCGCAGTGTTGCGAATGATCCAGCAAACCATCCAGACTGGACATGCTGCTGGCATATGGGTAGGGTTGTGTGGCGAAATGGCATCAGACCCTTTGGCAGCACCAATTTTATTAGGATTGGGGCTAGATGAAGTTAGTCTAAATCCCCACGCTATCCCTGGATTTAAAGTTGCGATCGCACAATTGACAATGGCACAAGCAGAGGCGATCGCAACAACAGCATTGCAACAAGATTCTGCTGCTAAAGTTAGAGCATTAGTTTCGACTTCAGTGGATTAAGACTCTGCGAGCCTCTGCGTTAAAATCGCTACTATATTTACGCAAAGCTGTGTAAACTAAGTTCGTCCTACAAGACTGGCTACCACTGTGACTAACTCACATGGATCGACAGGTTTGGGCATATGTAACTGAAAACCTGCCTGTATGGCCCGACGCCGATCCTCGGCTCTTGCATAAGCTGTTAGGGCTGCTGCTGGTATTTTTCCGCCTTGTTCTGGCGATCGCGATCGCAGTTTGCGGATTAAGGAGTAACCATCTTCCTGGGGCATACCAATGTCACTTACCAATACATCTGGTTTCCAGTTGGTTATTGCTTCTAGTGCTTCTCGCACTGATGCCACTGCCTGAACTTCCGCTTGAGATTCCTGGAGTACCGTAACCAGAAAGTCGCGAG
This sequence comes from Fischerella sp. PCC 9605, assembly GCF_000517105.1. GTDB lineage: Bacteria > Cyanobacteriota > Cyanobacteriia > Cyanobacteriales > Nostocaceae > PCC9605. The sequence goes on from NZ_KI912149.1 coordinate 1,769,760, forward strand.
TATCAACTTCGTCATCTACCACTAGCACGCGCACGCCATCCAGGAGGGAGAGGGGGGGAGTGGGAGAGGGGGAGAGGGGGAGAGTGGTGGAGGAGGAGAAAGTATTAAATATTGACTCTTGACCTTTGAGGAGTGGTAGCTTGACTGTAAAGGTTGCGCCTTGGTCTTTTCCTTGACTTTCAACCTGGACGCTACCACCGTGCATTTCTACTAAATGGCGTACGATCGCTAACCCCAGTCCTAGTCCGCCATGCATCCTGGTACTAGAACTATCTGCTTGCCGAAAGCGATCGAACACATAAGGAATAAACTCAGGGCTGATACCGATGCCAGTGTCCTTGACTGTGATTTGGGCATAGCGGTTTTTGTGATGGGGTGGTGGGGTGGTGGGGTGGTGGGGAGCATCTGATTTGATGTTCTCCCCATCTCCCCATCTCCCTATCTCCCCATCTTTTTGTTCTAGGCGCACTTCTACCCTGCCGCCAGTAGGTGTAAATTTGATGGCATTGGATAGTAAATTCCAAACTACCTGCTGTAAGCGCTCTGAATCACCAGAAACTAGTGCTGCCGCAGGATCGATATCAGTCTGAATATCAATGTCTTTTGCTTGTGCTGCTAACCGTACTGTATCTAGGGCAGCTTCGATAATCGCAATCAAATTGCAACTGCGAACATTGAGACGCAATTTACCTCTGATGATCCGCGAGATATCTAGCAAATCTCCTATTAACTGTGTTTGTGCTTTGGCGTTGCGCTCGATGGTTTCTACTGCTTTGGTAATCTGCGTTTCGTTGAGTTTGCGCGATCGCAACAGTTGCGCCCATCCCAGAATAGCGTTGAGAGGCGATCGCAATTCGTGAGATAGTATCGCCAAAAACTCATCTTTCATGCGGTTCGCTTCTTGCAACTGCTCGGTTTGTTGCTGCAACGAAGCAATTAACCTAGCTCGTTCCATAGCGATCGCAATCTGATCGCAAACTGCTTGCATCATCCCCATTTCATTCTGGGAAAACCGCAAACGGCTGCGGCTGCAAAAGCACAGAGTACCCAAAAGTTGCCCTTGTGCTATCAACGGATAACCATAATAAGCCGTAACACCAATAAAACGCAGGAATTCAGTTTTTGGATCATTTGATTGCTTGACATTTTCTACAGAAATAAGACGGCGCTCCTGTGCGACAGTACCACACATCCCGTCACCTAATTCTAAATACTCAATTGCTCTAGCAATTTCTGCATCAATACCTCAGTAAGAAGCTAGCTGCATGATCTGGGAGTTTTCAGTAACTAAGAAATTAAAGTAAATATCTAAACCTATCTGCTCCGAAAGTTTTCGGAACAAACTTTCAATTAGTGCAACTGGCTCTTGGCTGGAAAGTAAATCGCTAGCTGTGCCAAATAAGAGCTGTAGGCGTTTATAGCCCAATGACAGCGCTTTTTCAACTCGCTTGAGATTGGTAATGTCTTGAAATGTCAGTACACATGTAGCTTGGTGCCCGTGCATCGCTGGCAGTGTATCGGCATATATCAACAAAGAGCGGACACCCGCGCTTGTGTGCCAGTCCAACTCTACTCCATCCAAGCGTTCACCACGCGCCACTCGTACTCCCGGTGCTTGTTCGTCGGGAATGGGATTGCCGGCAGCGTCAGTTGAGTAGTAAAGATGATGATAGTCTGCGGCTGAATCTGCCTTGGGAAATTTGCCCCCAGCTACTTCGTCTGCGGCTCTATTCGCAAAAGTCACCCGTGCGGTTCCAGGCTCAATCAACACTAGCGGCGTTGGCATGAGGTTGAGTACATCTTCCAACCATTTTTGCTGGTTAAGGAGTGTTTCTTCTACCTGCTTGTGTGCTGTGATGTCCTCAGCAAATGCCAAAATTTGATAAATTTCTCCCCGATCGTCAATAACTGGCACATACTTGATTAACGCAGTGAAAGTGCCACCTTTAGGTAAAGTTATTTTGGCTTCTGTTGTTTGGGTTGTGCGTGTTTCAATTGCCCGGAGGAGAATGGGCAGATAAAGTTGTGTGACTTCAGGAGGAAAGATTTCTTCATCAGTACGTCCGAGAATTTCCTCTTTAGGCTTGTGAGAATGCTGCAAAGCGGCTGTATTGACATACTGGAACCGACGTTGAGCATCGTAAATAGCAAAAACATCTGGCATGTTATCAACCGCCAACCTAAATCGCTCTTCGCTTTGGAGTAGCGCTGCTTCTGTCTGCTTGCGATCGCTCAAATCTAGGATAAACGCCACAGATTCTTCTCGTTTCTCTCCTACTAACGTATAACCTACTAAAACCGGAATGCGGCTGCCATCACGCCGAATGTATTCTTTTTCGTAAGGTGTACAAGCACCGTTAGCTTTAGCCTCGGCAATCTGTTGTTCATCCAAATCCAAATACTCTGGTGGTGTAATCTCTTTCCAGCTGATCCTGCCTGCATGTAGTTCCTGTTGCGTGTAACCAATCATCTGGAGAAATTTATCGTTTGCTTGCTGAACACCACCATAAACGTCACCGTATAAAATGCCGACGACATTTGCTTCTACAAAACTCTTCAGTTTTTCTATATTTGTTTTCAGTGCCAGTTTAACGCGATCGCGCTGCATACTGAGCCGTTGAACAGCTGCCGCAGTTTGCCAGATGGCGATCGCAAAAAACACAATCACAATAATCGCAAACAGCGCGATCGCAAATGCTGTATCGTACTGTCCCGTCTTTTGTCCTTGCAGAATTAACCATCCTGTCCCTAAAGGAACTGCGATCGCAATAATCAACAAGCGACGTGCCAGCAAACCACCGTCAGTTGAACTTGTCACTACCCGCATCAGTCCCTGTTCTGGCCGCGCCCACAAAATACCAATACAAAGCATTATAAATGTCAGCGCCGTATGCAATGCCATTGATGTGACGTTGGGAAGTATGCCGTACAGGAGTTGCACTTCGTAGGCATAACCGATCAAAGCCAGCAAAGCAATGACAAGTGCGATTGAGACGAAAATCTGAGCATACCAATCGCTACGACGGGTTTTTGGTTTTTCCACAAGCTCTAAGGCTCTGCCGATCAGCATAAAGCTTAATGCTGTATTCAACCCCATGCGTCCTGGTTGGGATGTCAACATGGGATTTAGTTCTTCAGTGAATAGCAACTGATCAATTCCGAAATTCCAGTCAAACAAGTATTGAGTTAATGTCAGTGCCCCAATTATAAAAACAGCAAATGCACACGCGCGAGCGAGTAGAAGAGTGGGGGAGTGGAGGAGTGGGGAAGTGGAAGAGTGAAGGAGTGGGGGAGATGTTGTAAAGTTTCTCCCTCTCTCCCTCTCTCCCCCTCTCCCTCTCCTTGTTTCTCCCACTCCTCTTAAAGACAACCATAGCGATAAGCCTGATAGCAGAAAACACAGCGCAGTGTTTCCCTTCATCGTCACTTGGCTGAGATAAAAGCAGTTCTTCAAAACATTGATGTCGAGCCACCAGCCAAGCATTACCAAGCAGCCGATCGCGATCGCGACTACACTTCCAAATTGTGCAATTAGTAAACGTGAAGAGATTTGATGTAAATCGTGCTGAAGCAAGCAGTTGACTTTTTGCATTGATAATGTTGTTACCGTATCTATCTGGCGCGGTAAATTTCAAAATTTGTTGCCAACAAAGGCTAGATCACTAAATGCTATATGTGCGATATATTGAATATTTTTGAATCTACCTTGGTGCGGATTTTTTGATAATAGTGTCAAGAAACTGTTATGTTAGTGGTTATTTGTCAAACTACATTAATAAACTACCAACTACTATCTACTAAGATAATCGTCATTTGATTTGCGGATGGTAGATGGTAGGGGTAGGTGTGTTAGCGCTACTCGTAACGCACCATTGATCTGCTTCTGGGTGCATTACGCTATCGTAAATGCGCTTAGGGCGGCTTTCCGTAGAGTAGATATGCTTAAATGCAAATCAGATCGGTTTAATTACCAACTAACTACTATAGGAATCCGGTTTGATTATTGAAAAAATCTAAGTTATCGGCGAGAGTACGGCACCAAAAATATAGAATGGTGCGTTAGCCTTTGGCGTAACGCAACGGCAATAAAGGGGGAGGAAAATCCACACCCCTTTTTGCCTCCCCTACGTATCTTTTCAAAAATCAAATACTAGTCCTATAACTACTAACTACTAACCAATTTTTATCAAAAAAACAATTTAAATCGCATAAGTTGAGTTTCAATTGTTTGCAGTAAAATTTTATTCAATTCTATACTGTCTTGAAACTGTAAAATTTGTGTTGGTGGCAAGTCAAAGGGAAACTTTCCTGACAAATCAGGACGCTGCATTTGTGCAAGTAAAATTTGTTCAGTTCGTTTACTTTGAATCGCATAACCAATTTCAACACAAACAGTTGGACTGGGAATTAATTGAGCAGTTTGTTTGCCCTCAATGCTTGCAATGGGTGTAGCATCTGCAATAAACAACAAACTCTTACGGATTTTTCGCATCATGGCACTTCCCAGCCTTAAAGAACCATCTTTGGGGCGATAAGATTCTATTAATTTCAGGGGTAAACGCGATCGCAAATTTAAATTTTCTAAGCCGATCGTTAACGCCTCGCGTAGAGCATCAGTTGCAGGTGGATATTCTGTTTGAGAACAGAAAAAAATAGTTGGTTCTAACTGCCCTAATACTGACTGTTTGGTAAAATAAATTTCATGACTAATCAAGTCAATATTAGCTACACAGTAGCCACCACTGCCCTCTATATAAAATTCAATATTCTCGCCTTCTAGATAGCGCTCGAACCAAGTCGATTTCTTTATTTCCTCGCTGTCTTCTAAGAAATCCGCTCTTAGCCCTGATTTCAACAGACTTTTCTTGCTGAGGCGAATGTCTGGCGGACGTTTTTCCACTTCCTGTATAGGTTCGTAATCCTCAAGATACCATGCTCTAAGAGCAATTATTGACATAAGGCGCTATTTTAACTGTCTGATGCTAATTCACTTCGTACCAGCTTACACCTTACACCTAGTACTCGACCAATCAAAAATATTGCTGGGTGGAGACTAAGAAAAGAGTAATAGCTATGTCCTATACCTGTGTCCTAACGACGGTTTCAGCAGTCTTAACAACAATTTGAATTTTGGTGACAACAGTTTGAATGTTCCTAGCGATCGCACTCGTGTTGCTAACAACAAATTCTGCATTTCTAGCAACAGCTTCTAGCGTGGTGACAACTAGTCAGCCGATAATAACGACGGCTTGTTGTAGAATCGCTCCAATCTTCTGCTTTAGCATCAAGTTTTCTTTGTGTCTACCCTGCGGGAAACTGCTATCGCGTCTATGTGCTTTTGTGGTTCAGAAATAAATTTTATTAACCACGAAGACACCAAGACACCAAGTAAAATCACCAAGATTGTCCCTTAAAAGCAAATTGGACTTTTTTAACACACCTTGACAGGGCTAATTTATAGGCATAGTTTTAAAAAAATAACAACACCCAAGCATCTACCGGATGAGTGATTTCCTCTCATTGCTAATTCTAGCCGGGGATGTACTGGGCTAATCACCTTTTAAATCAGTGATACCAATCAGTTACAGCGCCCCCTTTCTCTCACTATGAGGAAATATCATCTCTCGAGTCGGGTGTTGTTATCTCGTTACGAGACAGATGTAACTTCAACAGCGTTTTTACCTCTTTTTATTTTTCAACTAGCTGTTTTATCTGCCAGGGAAGCTTTGTAGCTTCAATTATTAGATTAGCATGGTTAGATGAGAGTAGCTATTTTTGAAACTAAACTTTACTTTTTAAAGTATCAATAAGAAATAGTAAGCAGAAAGCAAAGGTTTTCACAAGCTTAGTTTTTGATGAAATTAACTGACTGAATTCTATAATCTGGTTAATATTTTAAAGTTAAAATCCTGTAACACTAGCCCTATGTTTTTGAGATTTATTTAGTTAACGATCATAAAATATTAAGTTTTGAAAAAAATAGTTAGTGGTTAGTGGTTAGTGGTTATTGGTTCTTCCCTCACTCTCCCCACCTCCCCAGTCCCGCCAGGGAACCCTTGTTAGGGGAATAACCGTCATAGGCGGAAGTAATACTGAAGAGTTAATGGCGATCGGTGATAAGTTATTAATTCAAATCCTCCTGGTTCGGCTCACTACTGTATGTTTTTCCTCTTCCCATTCAGGCAGTGCGTAGTCCAAAATGGGTTGGATGTGTTTTAAATGATGCAATTATATGCCTAGAACTCCAAATGAATACGCAGTGCACCTATTAATGGCAAGCGGTCATCGAGAAGAAGTGCGTTTTCCAACGATTCAAGAATTTCAGAAATGGTATAGTGCTGAACTTATGCCAAAATCTGCTTCTGATGACTTTATCAACGTGCCGATCAAAAACATTCAGGGTGAATACATGGTAGTGCGCCCCTCTCGGATTGTGGCAATCCGAGTAGAACCACTTTTTAGTTCTAGTGTGGAAAGATTTACATAATTATGAACAAAACGCTTGCTTTGGTTTCCTTGAGTCTGGGAATTTTCCTTGTCAACCCTATTTGCTCAGTATTGGCTCAGGTTCCTAACTTCACACCACAGCCATTACCAGGCAATTTCCCCGAACAATCACCACCGCAAGTGCCAATAAGCGTGCCAGAGGTACAGCCACCGTTAAAACCGATAACCTTGGAAATAGTCTGTACACCTGCTTATCAATGTTTGGGTTGGGATGAACAAATTTGGGGCACAAAGGGCAAACGAGGCGATCGCAAAGCTCTGTTGACAGCTATTGACAACAGTTTGCGTTACCTGACAACTACCAAGGCTATTGCAGCGTATCAAAATTATCCCATTCCAGAAATTACCCTCGATCGGGTTCGTCGTAGCTTGCAGCGTTTTCGTCAGTTGGTGGTTAGTTCTAAATCACCAGCACAACTGCAAGCTGCTGTGCGGAAAGAGTTTGTCTTTTATAAATCAGTCGGTAACGACGGTCAAGGCACTGTTAAATTCACTGCTTATTACGAGCCGGTTTATACTGCCAGTCGCGTTCGTACATCTGTATATAAATATCCTGTCTATCGATTGCCATCCGACTTTGACCAATGGGCGAAACCGCACCCCAAACGTATAGATTTAGAGGGCAAAGATGGTTTACTAGGTGATAAAAGCCCATTACACGGTTTAGAGTTGTTTTGGTTCCGCGATCGTCTAGATCCATATTTAGTACAAATTCAAGGTTCTGCCCAGTTGAGGTTAACCGATGGGACAAGAACCTCTATTGGCTATGCAGGAGGGACTGATTACCCTTGGACTAGTGTTGGTAAAGAACTAGCTAATGATGGCAAAGTAGTCTTAAAAGGTTTAACGCTACCCAAGGTGATCGCGTACTTTCGTCAACATCCCAACGAGTTGAATAATTATTTACCACGTTGGGAACGCTTTGTCTTTTTTAAGGAAACTGGGGGTACAGCAGCTACTGGAAGTATTGGTGTACCAGTAACGCCAGAGCGTTCTATTGCTACAGATAAATCTCTCATGCCTCCGGGAGCGCTAGCAATAGTGAACTCCAGATTTCCCTATGCTGCTAGCGGTGGAAAACTGGTTTTTCGTCGAGTCAGTCGCTTCGTATTAGATCACGATACCGGCAGCGCCATCAAAGGGCCAGGACGAGTGGATTATTTTATGGGAACTGGTAAATTAGCTGGCGATCGCGCTGGTATAACAGGTGGAAATGGTACTCTATATTATTTGCTACTGAAGGAGTAATTAGGGACTAGAGATTAGGAATGGATAAAAGTTTTATACTAGCCCCTAACCTAAGTGCCTCTAGTCCTGTCAATGTGGGTAAAAACGAACCCAAATCTTAGTAGAGAAAACTATTTTCCTCTTTGTGTCTTAGTGTCTTGGTGGTGAAAAAAGAATTATTGAAACACCAAGACACTAAGACACCAAGAAAAATCCATTTGGGAGACTCACACTTTGACAGGGGTACCTCTAGTTCCTAGCACCTCTTGATATGTAAGGACTTTTTTATAACTATGAAATTTAGCGAAATCTTAGCAAAACTCGGTGACGCCGCTGTTTCTAATAGTCTCAATGTAAATAAAGACAATAACCCAGAAATCACAAGCGTCGCAGCAGTTGATGAAGCAACAAGTGGTACTATCAGCTATATTGAGGGGTTAAAATTTGCGGCAATGGTGGGCAAAACAGGTGCCAGTGCTTTAATTTTGCCTCAAGATGAAGCATTACAGGCACAAGCGCAAGAGCGCGGTATCGCCTGGATCGCAACCCCAGAACCAAAACTGATATTTGCGAGAACGCTCAAGTTTTTCTACCAACCCTGGCGTCCCGATCCAGAAATTCATCCTACTGCTGTAATTCATCCCACCGTGAAAATCGGTACTGATGTTTACATTGGGCCGCATGTAGTGATTCATCAAGCAGTAGAAGTTGGCAATGGCGCATGTATTCATGCCAATGTTGTAATTTATCCTGATACTAAGATAGGCGATCGCACTACTTTACACGCTAATTGCACTATCCATGAACGTACCCTGATTGGTGCAGATTGCGAGATTCACAGTGGCGCAGTCATTGGTGCAGAAGGCTTCGGCTTTGTGCCCACTGCCACTGGTTGGTTAAAAGTGGAACAATCAGGTTACACCGTTTTAGAAGATGGTGTAGTCGTTGGCTGTAACAGCGCTATCGATCGCCCAGCCGTAGGAGAAACACGGGTAGGCCGTCATACAATTATTGACAATTTAGTACAAATTGGTCACGGTTGCCAAATTGGTGCGGGTTGTGCATTAGCAGGTCAATCTGGAATGGCAGGAGGAGTCAAAATCGGAAACCGCGTGATTTTGGCAGGACAAGTAGGTATTGCCAATCAGGTGAAGATAGGGGATGGGGCGATCGCATCTGCTAAAGCTGGAATTCACAGCGATGTTTTACCGGGAGAAATCGTCTCCGGAACCCCAGCCGTACCCCACAAAACTTTTCTGAAAGTGTCTGCTATTTTGCCTCGTTTACCGGATATTTATCAATCTCTAAAGCAATTGCAACGCCAAATTGGACAAAAGTCATGATTGTTATTGGTTGGTAGTTGGTAGTTGTTTGGGATTTTCCAACCAACTACCAACCAACAACCAACAACAAATAAATGTCTAGAAACCACAACCTGGATAAGTAGGGTTTACCTCACTACTAAAATTGCTATTTTCAGCAAATATAAAGATAAAGGCGATAGAAAAAACGCCTAAACTACTTAAGAGTGATAGACAATTTTTGAATCTACCTTCAATTCAGTTGTAATACTGTTTCCAAGGAGGTTAAAAATTTATGGCACTTGTACGTTGGCAACCATTCCAAGAAATGGAAAGCATTCGTCGTCAAATGGATCGTATGTTTGACGAACTTGCTGGATTTAATCGTGAGTATACAACAACTTGGGCACCCGCAATCGAGTTGGAAAATACAAACGATCAACTGATTTTAAGGGCTGAAATTCCGGGTATTGAAGGCAAAGACTTAGACATTCAAGTAGCAAGAGAAGCTGTATCTATTGCCGGCGAAACTCGACAAGAAAGAAAAACCGAAGAACGCGGATACTTACGCTCTGAGTTCCGTTATGGTAAGTTCCAACGCACAATTCCTCTGCCTGTCCCTATCAATAATGACCAAGTCAAAGCTGATTTCAAGAATGGCGTTTTGACATTAACACTACCAAAAGTAGAAGAAGCTAAAAAGAAGGTAGTGAAAATTAATTTAGAAAATGGCAAAACGTCCCTCCCTGATTCACAGTCTGTTCAAGTTGTTTAACTGGTTGGGGAGAAAGCCATAAAAAGTAAAAAGAGGCGTTATGTAATACGTAACTTTTTACTTTTTCCTGAGAAGGATTACTGAAAGTTAATGTAAGTATAAAGAGGGTGGGACTTTTCCCACCTTTTTTAGTTTTTTTGTGTGTCAGAAGTTTGGTATATTTATCTCTAATACTTTTTGGATTAGCACCTTTGATCTGGAGTTATAGCTGGGATGCATGTTAAAGGGTAAGGGGAAAGGGTAAATATCCATCCCTACCACAAGGTTAGTTGGGGTGCGTTCAAACTAACGTATTTCTTGTGATGACTATTATGGCTAGCAAGTGAACCTCTCCAGAAATGAGATATCAGCCCAGACTGGGCAAGGTTTGAGGTTTATTTTCGGAGATGTCTATTGTTGTTTGTGATTGGAACAACGAATCACCAAATACCAACCAACTACTAGCTACTGATGATTACTTTTTACTTACTGAAGTAGTATTATATAAGTAAAAATATTGAATATTTGCTTATACAAAAAATGAATGTAAAATCTATGTCAAAATCATAGCAATATCGCGGTACATAGGGGAAAATTCGACTTCATGACTGGAGAACAATCCATGCCGCACAGCAGTCTAAAAGTAAATATACAGACGGAAACTATTGGTAAGCTGGCTGTTGGGAATCACACGATCGAGGTTGGTGCAAGCTACGGCGCGATCGCAGAATTAGCAACCACACAAGAGCAACTCACTTTAGAAAAGCGTTCTGCACCAGTATTCATACGTCAACCCCCGAGCGATAGATTACTGGAGCGTGAAGTATCAATCAAAGACGCGATCGCAGCCCTAGAATCTGGACAAACAGTAGAATTTTATAGTCCCGCAGGTTTTGGCAAAACTTTTTTATTAGGTTGTTTAGAGCAAGAATTACAAGCCAATTCTGCGTTCGCTGATGGTGTCATTCGCCTATCTCCTATTCACCCGTATGTGGGCGATTTACTCGAGTCCATCTGGGAAGCTTTTTATGAAAGCAATATTCCTTATAAACCTACTGATAACCAAATTCGGCAAAAAATTCAGGATAAACAAGTACTGATCTTACTGGATGACGGTAATAAACTCATCCAAGCTGAAGTGCAACAGTTGAGAAATGCTACAAGCAACTGTACCTTAGTGTTAGCTTCTTCAAAGCAGCGTATTCACAAACAGGCATATTCTATCGCGCTGTCTGGGCTGTCTGTCCAAGATGCTCTAGTTTTTGTAGAAGAAAAAATACAGCGCTCCCTCACTATGGAGGAATTACCTGCTGCTAGATCATTGTGTATCATTTTAAACGGGCATCCGATGCATATACAGCTAGCGATCGCCTACATGCTGGAAGAAAAGCGAACGCTAGCCCAAGTCGTCAGTCAATTGCCAACTTCCGAACCAGGTAAATATATCATCCAACAAATCATTGACTCGCTGAGGGAACCGCAAAAAAGCATTTTGGCTCTGTTAGCTTTGATAGATGGCGTAGGGTTGTCGCAGGAAGCGATCGCAGCTATTACGCAAATACCTAACACTCTTGAGATGTTAGAGAATTTGCTTCGGCGTCATCTCATCCAACAGGAAGGCTCTCGCTATAGCATCTGCAAAACAATAGCAGAAGTTTTGCCACCAGAATGGAAGCTAAAAGAACCTCTAGAAAGTGCGATCGCTTACTTTACAAATTGGGCACAACAGCATCAAAAGCACTCAAAAACATTATTTTCAGAAGCTGACGCGATCGTGCAAATCTTAGAATTAGCAGTCAGATCTAGCCGTTGGCAGAATGTCTTGCGCTTGGTTAAATTAATGGAAAGTGCACTCGCTTTGAGCAAGCGATGGGGTTTGTGGGAAGAAGTGCTGCAAAGAGGACTGCAAGCATCTCAAGCCGAACGAGATAAAGCTTCAGAAGCTTGGGCATTGCATCAATTGGGTACTCGCGCCCTTTGTCTAGAAGAAAATAGCACTGCGCTTAAATATTTGACTAGAGCTATAGAATTACGGGAATCTTTGAATGACGAAACGGGAGTTGCTGTAACTCGCCACAATTTCAATTTACTTTCCTCACAGGAACAGCATCATTTCCCATCTCTATCGATTTCTCAGTCTCAAAGTTTACTAAATGGCAGCGGGGAAAACCATAATTTCCAGGAAAAACAGAAAAGTCAGCAACAAGTTGAGGTGACTGTTCCTAACTCTGGAAACCAAAACACAGAGATCACTGTTACTCTTCAACCTGTTACACAGCAAACTGCTCCTCCATCAAATTTTGGCTCGACAAAAAACGGTCATCAACATCAACCTGGGATCAACCATCAAGGTTCTCTGAAGGCTGCCAAACCCCTGCCACCCTCTTCATCACCGCCACTAACTCGCATGAACATAGTGACGAAAGATCCTTTGCCTTCATCCGAGCATTATCGGCAAAACTTTTTGCTATCGCCCAAAGGAATCATCACCACTGGAATTTTAGCTTCAGGTGGATTGCTAGCTTGGTTTAACTGGCATCGTTCCACACCCACACCTACGCAACCAGCCACAACAAAGCCTCAGACAACTACCAAGCCATCAGTTATACCTAAGCCTACAGCAACAGCGACTGCCGAGCCATCACCCATTGCTGCACCGACACTCATACCCACTCCTAAGCTGTCACCTTTTCCCCAAACCACACCCAAGATAGATCCGGCATTAAAACCAGATTTCCCAGAACCAACAAAAGTAAAACCTAGGCGATCAAAACAATCAAATAGTGAACCTGCTCTACCACTACCAAACTACTCGCCCAAACCTATTGATATTCCACAAACAAAACCGGCTATAGAAGCCACACCAACGCCAAGCTTTACACCAATGCCAACTCCAGAAATCGAGCCACCATCCTCAGAAATTTCACCCGCACCAACTTTTACACCAATCACACCGATAACACCAACACCTGAACCAAAATCCTCAGAAACTGCACCAACATCAATTTTCACCCCCTCCTCACTCATTCCAGAATCGACATCAAAATCACAACCACAAGCAGATAACATACCCACCACTCCAACAGTCACGGCAACACCAACAGAACCTTCGGTAGTCACGGTTACGCCAATAGAACAACCTTTTAATCAACAATAAAGGCTGTTAGTAGTTAGTAGTTAGTGGTTAGTGGTTAGTGGTTAGTGGTTAGTGGTTAGTGGTTAGTGGTTAGTGGTTAGTGGTTAGTGGTTAGTGGTTAGTGGTTAGTGGTTAGTGGTTAGTGGTTAGTGGTCAAATACACCTACTAACTACTAACTACTATCTACTAACTAAAATTACAGTCCTAATTTCTCTAGCACTGGCTTAGTAGAAACAATGTGCCGTCCTAAACCTAGTTCTTTGGGACTAATACCAATTGCTAGGGCAATCAACTGGGGTAGGTGCAGCACTGGCAAACCTAGCTTATGCCCAATTACCTTTTCTACCTCTGGCTGGCGAGAATCTAAGTTCAGGTGACACAGAGGACAAGGCGTTACCATACAATCAGCACCAGCTTCTAAGGCTTCTTGAATGTGCATTCCAGCCATTTTGAACGACTGGGTGGTGGCATAACTGGCAAGGGGCCAACCGCAACATTGCGTACGACCTCTGTAATAAATTGGTGTTGCTCCCACTGCTAGAAAGACATTTTCCATCGTCTCCGGCTGGAAGGGATCATCATCAAGCATGGACTTTTTCGCCCGTAGAAGATAGCAGCCGTAAAAAGCAGCGCATTTTAGCCCAGTTAATTTGCGACTAACCCGTCGTTGAATTTCTTCTAAACCATAATCCTTTGCGAGAGCGTAAAGGAGATGTTTAACTTCAGTGGTTCCTCGATAAGGCAAACAGCCTTCTTTTTCCAGCAAGGTATTAACCTGGCCAACATAATCGGGATTAGTTTTTTGGCATTCTTTGAGGCGTTCATCGACATGGCCGATAACACCTTGACAAGTGCTGCAATGGGTTAGTAAAGGCAAATTTAATTCTTCTGCCAAAGAAATATTTCGGGCATTAACAGTATCTTCCAACAGTTGGGAATCTTCTTTAAAAGTGCCGGAACCGCAGCAAGCAGCTTTTTTCAGTTCAATCAGTTCAATGCCCAACGCTTTAGTGAGAGCAACTGTTGACTGATGAAGTTCCCGGCAAGCTCCTTGAGCAACACAACCAGGGTAGTAAGCGTATTTCAACGTATGAGATAGCATAGAAATTGTTAATTAGAGGTATTAGGCCTCTAGAATAACTGTTTTATCATCGCTTGTTGGTGTTGGTTGCAAGACTGTTGATGCTGAGGTGCATATTCTTAAAAAAATTTAGTAAGAATTGCAAAACAGAACCATTTAAAGAGTGTATGCGATCGCGCTTTCAGATAAGATGTATATGCTCAAAACCATGTCACCCATAAAGAGCGGATTATAGCAACTGGTTGAGGAATTTCATTTATGAGCCAAGCGGAAATTTTTGAAAAAGTCAAGAAAATCGTTGTTGAGCAACTGGAAGTTGAGGCTGAAAAGGTCACTCCACAAGCCAGTTTTGCCAACGACCTAAACGCTGATTCCCTGGATACTGTAGAACTGGTAATGGCTTTAGAAGAAGAGTTTGATATCGAAATTCCTGATGAAGCCGCCGAAAAGATTGCCACAGTTCAAGATGCAGTGGATTACATCAACGACAAAGTTGCCGCATCCGCCTAAATAGGGCATGGGGCAATGGGCGTGAAGCATGGGGCAATGGGCAATGGACAATGGGCATGGGGCAATGGGCATGGGGCAATGGGCAATGGGCAAGGGGTATAGAAAAAATCCAATGCCCAATGTCCAATCCCCAATGCCCAAATTCGATGCCCAATCCCCAATTCCGAATCCCCAATCCCCAATCCCCATTGCCCTATTTTTTTCTGCATTGAGAGCCACCTGTAACTGAGTCATGACAGATTTTATACGTAAACGCGTTGTTGTAACTGGTGTTGGCGCGATTACACCGATTGGTAATACACCAGCCGAGTATTGGGAAGGATTGGTGAGCGGGCGCAATGGCATTAGCGAAATCACCTTGTTTGATGCTTCTCGCCACGCTTGCCGTATTGCTGGTGAGGTGAAAAACTACGATCCGCACGATTACTTGGATCGTAAAGAAGCCAAGCGTATGGATCGGTTTTCCCAATTTGCCGTCTCGGCGGCAAAACAGGCTCTAGCGGACGCGCGGTTAGTCATTAATGACCTGAACGCAGAACAAATAGGTGTGATTATTGGTTCTGGCATTGGTGGTCTAAAGGTAATGGAAGAGCAGCAAACAGTCTACCTTAATCGTGGGCCAGACCGCTGTAGTCCCTTCATGATTCCCATGATGATTGCCAACATGGCAGCGGGGTTAACAGCAATTCACACTGGAGCAAAAGGGCCTAATTCTTGTTCTGTAACTGCCTGTGCTGCTGGCTCTAACTCTATAGGAGACGCTTTTCGTCTGATTCAGGGCGGATACGCCCAGGCAATGATTTGCGGAGGAGCCGAAGCAGCAATTACACCCCTATCTTTTGCTGGGTTTGCCGCATGTAAAGCACTTTCCTTCCGCAATGATGACCCCGCTCATGCTAGCCGTCCTTTTGATCAAGACCGCGACGGATTTGTTATGGGTGAAGGTACAGGAATTTTAATCTTAGAAGAACTGCAACACGCCATCAGTCGCGGTGCGAGAATTTATGCGGAAATAATCGGCTATGGCATGACCTGTGATGCTTACCATATTACTTCTCCCGTACCTGGTGGAGAAGGTGCCGCCAGGGCCATACAGTTGGCGCTCAAGGACGCGGGACTTACTCCCGAGATGGTGAACTACATCAATGCCCACGGAACTAGCACCCCGGCCAACGATTCGACTGAAACGGCAGCAATGAAAAAAGCCTTGGGAGATCACGCCTACAAAGTAGCAATCAGTTCCACTAAATCGATGACAGGTCACTTGCTGGGCGGTTCTGGTGGCATTGAAGCAGTGGCAACAGTAATGGCGATCGCAAATGACCACCTACCACCAACGATTAACCTGGAAAATCCCGATCCAGAGTGTGATTTAGACTACGTACCAAATGTTAGTCGCCCTGCACGTGTTGAAGTAGCACTATCCAATTCTTTTGGTTTTGGCGGTCATAACGTCACGCTAGCCTTTAAGAAATATGTCTAGGGTTGAGATTGGCGATTTTGGATTTTGATATCAAACTTTCAATTGGGTAAAAGGTTAAAGGTGAAAGGGAAAAGGCTTCTTGATTCCTTTACCCTTTAACTTTTACCTTTTCCTCACTCTGTGGAGAGTGTAGTGTCTGTGACACGCTCGCTACAACGTTCCGTCCCTTTAACAACCGATTATTTTGGCCAATCCTTCCTAGAATAAATCTAAAATCCCAGATCAAAAATCCCCAATTCTACGGCTTGTTTGTCAACAAGCACCAATGGGATGATGAGGATACTGTCTTGGGGAAATTTGATCCCCAACAGTGGAAAGCTACTGAAAAGAGTGCTAACCCGTCGTTAAAAACAATCTTATTATGGCTGTTGCAACCCAAACCCTTGAAGAACTTTGTATCAACTCGATCCGCTTTTTGGCAATTGATGCCGTAGAAAAGGCTAAGTCTGGACACCCAGGACTGCCAATGGGTGCTGCTCCGATGGCATTTGTGCTGTGGGATCGCTTTATGCGGTTTAACCCCAAAAATCCCTATTGGTTCAACCGCGATCGCTTTGTTCTGTCTGCTGGCCATGGCTGTATGTTGCAGTATGCCCTACTCCACTTGACTGGTTATGACAGCGTGACGATAGAAGACATCAAACAGTTTCGTCAGTGGGGTTCTAAAACTCCCGGGCACCCAGAAAACTTTGAAACACCAGGCGTAGAAGTAACCACTGGGCCATTGGGACAGGGAATTGCCAATGGGGTCGGCTTGGCGATGGCTGAAGCTCATCTCGCTGCAAAGTTCAACAAACCCGATGCCAAAATTGTTGACCACTACACCTATGTAATTCTGGGTGATGGTTGCAACATGGAGGGCGTATCTAGTGAAGCCTGTTCCTTGGCAGGACACTTGGGATTGGGTAAGTTAATTGCCCTATACGACGACAACCACATTTCCATCGACGGTTCCACCGACATTGCCTTCACAGAAGATGTGGGCAAGCGTTTTGAGGCTTACGGCTGGCACGTCCAAGCCATACCAGATGGCGACACAAATTTAGACGCCATTCACAAAGCCATTGAAGCTGCAAAAGCAGTTACTGACAAGCCGTCTTTGATTAAAGTCCGCACAACCATTGGTTACGGCTCCCCCAATAAAGCTAACACCGCAGGCGTTCACGGTGCTGCCCTTGGTGGTGACGAAGTAATAGCCACTCGCAATAACTTGGGTTGGGAATACGAACCGTTTGTAGTGCCAGAAGATGCCCTCAAGCACTTCCGCAAAGCTGTAGAACGCGGGGCTCAATACGAAGACGAGTGGAACAAGGTCTTTGCTGACTACAAAGCCAAATATCCCCAAGAAGCGGCTGAGTTCGAGCGGATGGTCAGCGGTAAACTTCCAGAAGGCTGGGAGAAAGCACTACCCACATATAAGCCGGGAGATAAGGCGATCGCCACTCGCAAAACTTCCGAAATCACCCTCAATGCCCTAGCACCCGTTCTGCCAGAATTAATTGGCGGTTCTGCTGACCTTACCCACTCTAACCTCACCGAAATCAAAGGCGGCGGTGATTTCCAAAAAGGACAGTACCAAAACCGCAACCTCCGTTTCGGCGTACGCGAACATGGCATGGGTTCTATTTGTAACGGTATTGCCCTGCACAAGTCTGGATTAATTCCCTACTGCGCTACTTTCTTGGTGTTTGCTGACTACATGCGGGCAGCAATTCGCCTGTCGGCACTGTCGCAAGCGGGAGTCATTTACGTCATGACTCACGACTCCATCGGTTTGGGTGAAGATGGCCCTACCCACCAACCAGTAGAAACTCTGGCTTCTTTGCGGGCGATTCCTAACTTGACGGTTATTCGTCCCGCCGATGGTAACGAAACCTCTGGTGCTTACAAAGTCGCCATTGAAAACGCCAATCAGCATCGTCCTACCTTGTTGGCATTGTCACGGCAGAACTTGCCCCAGTTAGAAGGAAGCAGCATTGAAAGTGTAACCAAAGGTGCTTATGTTCTTTCTGGTGGTGAAGGTACACCCGATCTCATCCTGATCGGAACTGGTAGCGAAGTACCCCTGTGTGTGGAAGCTGCGAAAAAGCTAGAGGAAGAAGGTAAAAAAGTCCGCGTTATCTCCATGCCTTCTTGGGAACTATTCGACGCTCAAAGCGAATCATACCGTGAATCGGTATTGCCCAAAGCAGTTAAAAAGCGCTTGGCTGTAGAAGCTGCTTCTAACTTCGGTTGGTGCCGCTATGTGGGTGATGAAGGCGCGATGATTAGCGTTGATCGCTTTGGTGTTTCTGCACCCGGCGGCGTAGCTATGGAGAAATTTGGCTACACCGTTGCTAATGTGGTAGCTAAAGCGAAAGAATTGTTGGGTTAATTAGCAACAGAATAATTTTGTTGAGGGTGGGCGATGTGCCTGCCCTTTTTTGTTTAATAAACCGCACTAGGCACAGAGGGCGCAGAGAAAGAAGAAGACGGCCGACGTATTTTTGTAGGCCAATTTGTTGTGATGTACGAGCTAAGACTGCACAACCGTCTTGCGATCGCCATTAATAAAATGAGTGCGATTAATCTTTTTCCAGTGGCATGAGTGGATTCCAATACTTGGGTTCCCAACTACTATTTACCCCTGAGTAGTCTTTCTTCGCGCTTCCGAAATGCAGGGGCGAACCGGGAGTTAACAATGTGCCAGTCCGAAGCGATCGCTTCCCTGGTGATAATCATGGAAGCCTTTCACTCATCTTCGTCCCCTTGCCCACTTGCATATTCTCTCCAATTAATCTTTGTCACAAAAGCATCAGAGAAGCCGCCTAAAGTGGGATCGAAGGCATTGTAGGTTGGAAAGTCAGTAGATGTAGTATCCCCTGTCACATAGATATTTCTTCGTAAATCCACAGCAATTCCATAGCCATTATCAAAGTTGCTGCCTCCCAGATAGGAGGAGAAAAGTAAGCGATTGCCTGTAGCATTCAACTTGGTCACAAAAGCATCGTTAATGCCACTAAGAGTATTATCAAAAGCGTTCTTAACCGGGAAGTCAGACGAGTTGGTAGACCCGATCGCATAAGCATTACCTTTTTGGTCTACTGCAATTCCAAAACCCTCATCACTGCCAGTGCTACCCCCAACATAGTTGGAGACGCTGCCACCGAGATAGGTAGACCAGACCAGGGAGCTAGAACCGGAAGCAGCTGGGTTGACTTTGGTGACGAAGGCATCTTGGGAACCGGAAAAGGTATTATCGAAGGCATTCTTAATCGGGAAGTCAGCAGACTCAGTTCTCCCTGTTACATAGGCATTGCCACGCAAGTCTACTGCAATATCCCTGCCAAACTCACCATTGCTGCCTCCAAGATATGTGGAGTAGACTAGGGAGGCGGCTCCAGAGGCATTTGGGTTCAGCTTTGTGACAAAAGCTTCGGAACCACCAACAAAAGTGTTATCGAAAGCGTTGTTGATGGGAAAGTCACCTGAGAAAGTTAGTCCTGTCACATAAGCATTGCCTTTCAGGTCTACCGCAATACCAGAGCTACTATCAAATTCACTACCTCCAATGTAGGTGGAGTAGATGAGGGAAGTAGAACCAGAGGCTGCTGGATTCAGTTTTGTCACAAAGGCATTTAAGTTGCCATTCAAAGTGCTGTCGAAAGCATTCTTAATTGGGAAATCAGTTGAGTTAGTATCTCCTGTCACATAAGCATTGCCTTGCAAGTCTACCGCAATTCCATTGCTATAATCAGCCCCGCTGACACCGCTGCTACCTCCGAGGTAGGTAGAGTAGAGCAGGCTATTGCCTGCGGCATTCAGTTTCGTCACAAAAGCATCAAAGAAACCACCCAGAGTGCGAGAAAGGGCATTGTTGGTGGTTGGGAAGTCACTTGAGTAGGTTCCTCCTGTCACATAGACATTACCGCGCAAGTCCACTGCAACGCCCCTGCCAAACTCACCACTGCCAAACTCACCACTGCTGCCTCCAAGGTATGTAGACCAGACAAGGGAGGCTTCGCCTTCTTCGGCTGGGTTTAACTTTGTCACAAATGCTAAAAAGCGATCGCCACTACCATATGTGCTATCGAAGGCATTTTTTGTGGGGAAATCAGTTGAGCCAGTTTGTCCTGTCACATAAGCATTGCCTCGTGAATCCACTGCGATCTTTGAGCTTGAATCATTACCGTTGCCCTGGCTACCTCCCAGGTAGGTGGAGTAGCTTAGCACCGGGTCAATCACCAGCGCTTTGCTTGTGTCATAGTCTGCGAGCGCAAATCCAACTTGAAGCTTGCCCAAAAGCACATACCTACCCGCCACAGCCTTTTGCTGCCCGTTTATTTGCTGGTAGATGCGGGGTCGATGCTGCCGCACTTCTCCACTGTGCGTGTGCAGCACCAAATCACCCTGTTTATCCACGGATAGTCGATCTGCTCCTGTAATCTTTAACCTAATCAGTCGGGGATCTGCACCAGCAGCCACAACCCAGTCGTATTCCAACTGCCGTTGGTTTCCGTAGTACACCAAGTCAATACCTGGATAAACTGACCGATATTGCACTTTGGTATAATTTGGAATATTCGTTTGCCACTTTTTCGGATCTTTACCTCTAAAATAATTACTCTTTCCAGGCAAGGGATTTAAACCCAAAACTTGCGGTGTTTGATTAGCACCCACCCATTGGATTCGCAGTACTGTACTTTCATCCTGCTTTGCAGACTTAGCTGACTGCTGTGGTAGTGTTTTCACAGGTTTACTCAAAGCCAGTACTGCTTGTGTAGGTGTGAGAAACAGACTGTAACCGTTGCCCCGTGACAGATATTTCACCTGCTTGTCTGCCTGTCCAAGATTCGCTTCAAAGCTTAGAGGTAACTTGCCATAGTTTGCGTTTATACGAGCGCGTGTCACAGGATCGGGCGTTTTTGTTTGTGGATTAGAAGCAGCGATTGAATTTTGAGGGGCTATCGACTTATTTATCCCCACACATGACAAAGAGAATATAAGAGCGCAAATGCCGTAACAAAAGTTTATTTTTGACAGCATACAAATTCCTCAAATATAGTTTGAATAATTGGAAATTAATCAATTATCTGAAGTCAGATATCAATATTTTGAATTGCTTGCAATCTGTTTTCCAACAGAACTGTGCGATCGCTTTTATCCTGAATTTGCAATTAAATTCTGAAGGTAATCACGTGTTTGTGACAACGTTAGATACAAAAAATTACCATTTTTATCAAGGATTTCGTACTCATCAAATGTACTAGCAGCTGCGAAAATGTTGTACTGTTTTGGGAAGAGCGATCGCTCTTCATATTGGGAAGCACTTCAAAGTAAAAGACCTCTTGCAGGTGAATCTAGCAGAAGACCTGCGAAGAAATCCTCAGAAGCCAAGCAGGCTGGGTATCCCCGCTCATGAAAACTAGCGCGATCGCTTCTACCTTCTACTTATCTGTGGGCTTTCAAACGGAATATCTAGTGGTCTATGTCATTAGTTCTGAAGGGTTCGTAGTGAGCGATTTATCGCTCAATTTTAAGGGCTAAAGCCCTAATTACAAACTGTCACAACTTATCAAAATTAATGACATAGACCACTAGTTAGAGGTAATTTATAAAGTGAATACTTAATTTCCAAATTTCCGTAGAATAGCGATCGCTGCTCGTACTGCCGATGCTGTGATTTCGTGTTCTGGATCGGTAAAAAATAGTCCTCCTAAAATCTGAACCAGCGATCGCAACCCTATTTCCTAGTAACCACGATCGCATTTTGACCTAGTATGAGTTACAAGCCTTGTGGTGGTGAGTTGTGTCCTGATGATGAATTGTTTTGTACTGCTGATGAGTTGTTCTGTAGCTGTGGCGAATCCTGCTGAATTTGATTCACCCCGATTGGCCGGGTCTGTTGCTGGTTTGCGATCTCACCTGGAGCAGGGCGATCGCTAGTAAGATATATGTGACCTGTTGTCTGACCGTTATAGGTTCTTTTGGTGAAGTACCAACCTGGTTCTAGCTGGATTTTGGTTAAGCCCTTACCAATACCGTGAGTGCTACCAATTTTAATTGCAGGAGCATTAGGATCGGTGTTGGAAATACCTACAAGTAGGAACTGATCGTTGTCCTTAATTATTTTTATTTTACAAAAGTTAGCAGAAAAAGTGAAGAAAGTTGAGAGAAAGTATCGAGAAGTGAAGTTAATTTTCATTGAAGAAGGGAATCCCTTCTATGCTGTCAATGCATCGCAAGTTTCTTATTCACTTTATGATTAAGCCTCTATTAGGGTAGCGACGATCGTAGTTCCTGTTGCGGTAATAGCGATCGTGCTCTAAGTACCAATCTGAGTACGAGCGATTTTGGAGATCTTTGTTCTCTCGGTCGAGGCGACGAATTTCTCGGCCAATTTCCTGGCGGCGTTGGCGATTTTGTAGATCGCGATCTGAGTACCAGCGGTTTTGGAGATCTTTATCCTCTCGGTCGAGGCGACGAATTTCTCGGTCAATTTCTTGGCGGCGTTGGTAATTTTCTCGATAACGATCTCGCAACTGATAGCGATCTTCCCAACCTGATATAAGTATTGAGTTATGACTAGTGCTAATAAATCTTGGTTCCCAACCAAATTTTTGTTGGTTAGATAATGATGCGATCGCCCCACCAGTAGTAAAAATGGAAACTAAAGGAACTGCGACCAAAGGTAAGCAGACTTTGAATAAAATTTTCCGGCTCATGCTCTTTACCTCCAGTCTCTGCGCTAGTAAATTTCTTGAAAAACACTAGCTTTTGAGTATGTTTAACGACGATCTATCTAACTTCTAGTCTGACTGTATCCCACCCAAAAATAACTGGTATTGTTAAGATTTAAGATATTTTTAATCAATTGAAGATGTTGGTTGACTCTGGTGGGTCGGTCTCAATAACATCTTAAACTTTCTCTTAAGTACTTCTAACAATAGATGACTTGACCAAAGACATAGAGATAATAATGTTTCCGGAACTATTTTCTATTTCTGAGGTTTTATGAAAACTAGAAAGCTTGGCAAACAAGGACTAGAAGTTTCACAACTGGGACTTGGTTGTATGGGGATGTCTGAATTTTACAGTGGTCGTGATGAGTCTGAAGCGATCGCTACCATCCATCGTGCTTTGGAACTAGGAGTTAATTTCCTCGACACTGCGGATATGTATGGGCCTTTTACCAATGAGCAACTAGTAGGTAGGGCAATCAAAGACCGTCGAGACCAAGTAGTGCTAGCAACCAAATTTGGCAATGTCCGCACCGAAGATGGGGGATGGAAAGGCATTAGCGGTAGACCAGAATACGTTCACCAAGCTTGCGATGCTTCACTTAAACGCCTAGGAGTTGAGACAATCGACCTGTATTATCAACATCGGGTCGATCCAAATGTACCAATAGAAGATACTGTTGGAGCAATGGCACAGTTGGTGCAACAAGGTAAAGTGCGCTATTTGGGGTTATCGGAAGCTGCTAGTACAACAATTCGCAGAGCAAATACAGTTCACCCGATTAGTGCATTACAAACAGAGTACTCGTTGTGGAGCCGTGACCCAGAGGATGAAATTTTACCCACCGTGCGGGAATTAGGAATTGGGTTTGTTGCCTACAGTCCACTCGGACGTGGATTTTTATCAGGAGCGATCAGCCGTCCTGAAGACCTTGCAGAAGATGACTATCGAAGAAATTCTCCTCGGTTTCAAGGTGAGAATTTTTACAAGAACCTGGAATTAGTAGAAAAAGTCAAGGCAATAGCAACTTCTAAAGGTGTAACTCCTAGTCAACTTGCTTTGGCATGGCTTTTAGCTCAGGGAGAAGATATTGTTCCGATTCCAGGAACAAAGCGGCGTAGCTATTTGGAGGAGAACATTGCTGCTTGTGAGATTACACTTACTCCAGAAGATTTAAATCAACTTGAAGCTGCTGCTCCCAAAGGTGTGACAGCAGGCGATCGCTACCCTGACATGAGTAGTGTTAATCGTTGAACTCTTTTCCTACTGGCAAATGTTGAGATCCATCTTCACTCACATTAACAGGGCTGGGCGGGCAATGCCCACCCGAGTTTAATTATGAACTACGCAACGTACCAGCAGGAATTCCCAAAATATCCTCAATCTTAGGCATTTCTTCCAACGGAATCACCCTACCTTCATCCTCAAAACCAGCAATTTGATCGAAGTTCAAATACCGATACAACTCCCCAGCAAAAGGATGAATCTTATTCGCCACAATCTCCATATATTCTTGCACTGTGGGAACACGTCCAAGTAACGCACAAACTGCTGCTAATTCCGCTGAACCAAGATACACTCGCGCATCTTTACCCATGCGGTTATTGAAGTTGCGGGTAGAGGTTGAAAACACTGTTGCACCATCAGCAACTCGCGCTTGATTACCCATACACAAACTGCAACCAGGCATTTCTGTACGCGCACCAGCCGCACCAAAAATACCGTACACACCTTCTTCTTTAAGTTGGTGTTCGTCCATGCGAGTCGGTGGACAGATCCACAAACGGGTTTTAACTGCGCCTGCGCCTTCTAAAACTTTGGCAGTGGCACGATAATGACCGATATTCGTCATGCAAGAACCGACAAATACCTCATCAATTTTGTCACCTGCAACTTCCGACAATAATTTCACATTATCGGGGTCATTGGGAGCTGCCACAATTGGTTCTTTGATTTCGTTTAAATCAATTTCAATAATTTCAGCATACTCCGCATTTGCATCGGCTTCCATTAGTACTGGATTCGCCAACCATTCTTCCATTTTGGCAACGCGGCGCATGATAGTTTTAGCATCACCGTAACCCCGCGCTACCATGTTTTTTAACAAGGCAACATTAGAACGCAGATATTCAGAAACTGTCTCTACACTCAGTTTAATCGTGCAACCTGCACAGGAACGTTCGGCGGTAGCGTCGGTAAGTTCAAAAGCTTGCTCAACTTTCAAATCTGGCAAGCCTTCTATCTCCATGATCCGCCCAGCAAAAACGTTTTTCTTGTTCTGCTTTTCTACTGTCAGCAAACCTTTTTGAATTGCTACGTAGGGAATAGCATTAACAACATCCCGCAGCGTCACACCAGGTTGCAATTTACCTTTAAAGCGTACCAACACAGATTCTGGCATGTCCAAAGGCATCACACCCAACGCCCCAGCAAACGCCACTAATCCGGAACCGGCAGGGAAGGA
This sequence comes from Fischerella sp. PCC 9605, assembly GCF_000517105.1. Lineage (GTDB taxonomy): Bacteria > Cyanobacteriota > Cyanobacteriia > Cyanobacteriales > Nostocaceae > PCC9605. The sequence continues at coordinate 1,794,944 of NZ_KI912149.1, forward strand.
AATACCTAAGGGGAAGCGGGTGTGGGAGTCACCACCTGTTCCCACAGTATCCGGTAACAACATCCGGTTTAACCACGAGTGAATGATCCCATCACCGGGACGCAAGGCTACGCCACCACGAGAGGCGAAAAAGTCGGGTAGTTCGTGGTGAGTTTTGATATCAACAGGTTTGGGATAAGCTGCGGTATGGCAGAAACTTTGCATCACCAAGTCAGCACTGAAACCGAGACAAGCGAGTTCTTTCAGTTCATCCCGCGTCATTGGACCAGTGGTATCTTGGGAACCGACGGTAGTCATGATCGGTTCGCAATATGTACCGGGACGTACGCCGGGTAAACCGCAGGCTTTACCCACCATTTTCTGTGCCAAAGTGTAACCTTTGCCTGTATCAGCAGGTTGTGTGGGACGGGTGAAGACGGTACTTGGTTCTAAACCAAGTGCTTGACGAACTTTATCGGTAAGAGTACGGCCAATTAGTAAGGGAATGCGTCCGCCTGCCCGGACTTCATCGAGGATGGTATCTGGTTTGAGAGTAAAGGTGGAAATTACTTCGCCTGCTTCGTTGGTGATTTCGCCTCTATAGGGGTAAATGGTAATTACCATACCCGTTTCCATCTTGGTGACATCACACTGGATGGGAAAAGCACCCGCGTCTTCGGCGGTGTTGAAGAAAATAGGCGCAATTGTACCGCCTAAAACATATCCACCCGCCCGCTTATTAGGGACGTAGGGAATATCATTGCCGATGTGCCACAATACTGAGTTGATGGCAGATTTGCGGGAGGAACCCGTACCCACTACATCTCCCACGTAGGCAACAGGATGTCCTTTTTTCTTTAATTCGGCAATGGTTTGCAATGCCCCTGGCATCCGTGATTCCAACATGGCTAAGGCGTGTAAAGGAATATCCGGGCGCGTGGTGGCTTGGGTGGCGGGGGATAAGTCGTCGGTGTTAGTTTCACCAGGAACTTTGAAAACGGTGACGTTGATGAATTCTGGTACTTCGGGACGAATGGTAAACCACTCGGCTTCTGCCCAAGAGTCTATTACCCGCTTGGCAAAGGGGTTAGTTTTGGACAATTCCAAGATATCGTGGAAGGCATCATACACCAGCAGGATTTTACTGAGGGCGGCGGCGGCGTAGGCTGCAATCGGTTCTTTGCCTTCTCCCCCCATTACCAGAGGTGTTTCGGAAGAATTCGAAAAGGATACGGTAGGAGTTTGCAGCAGTTCAATTAAAGATTGGACGTTGTAACCACCCACCATTGTCCCCAGCAATTGTACAGCTTCGATAGGTGAAACCAGAGGGCTGGTGATTTCCCCTTTGGCAATGGCTGTGAGAAATCCGGCTTTGACGTAAGCTGCTGGATCGACTCCGGGAGGTACGCGATCGCGCAATAAATGCAATAATGTTTCTTCTTCACCGACAGGCGGATTTTTTAGTAATTCACACAGTTCGGATGTTTGCTTTGCATCCAAAGGCAGTGGGGGAATTCCTAACGCAGCGCGTTCGGCAACATGTTGGCGGTATGATTCCAGCATTTTACTCTTCCTCGGTTTAGGCAATAAATTTTCTTGTGTTTGTTATCACTCCCCTAATCTCACAGACGGGGGAGGTGGGGAGGTTGGGAGGTGGAGAGAGTTTAATTCTACATTCTCCCCATCACCCTATCTCCCCATCACATAAACCCCATCCCCCACCAATCCCTCAAAGTTGAGGTGATATACTACTAGTTTTTGTCTGGTCAGGATTTATAATTATCCCTGTATAGTTACTATTGCATATATAATTCTGACTAGAGAATATTTATTTAGTTTGTGTTGATTGATTTGGAAGTTAGTCTATTTTTAATATAAAATATTTGATTTGTTTGTTGCATTACACCCCTTAATTGTATATGTCCAAAACATACACTGTTGAAATTCACCATCAAGGTAAAATTCATACCTTGCAGGTTCCCGAAAATGAAACAATCCTATCAGTTGCCGATGCTGCTGGTTTAGAATTACCGAGTTCCTGTCATGCAGGTGTTTGCACAACTTGTGCTGGTCAAATTAAGTCTGGGACAGTAGATCAAACGGATGGCATGGGCGTCAGCCCAGAACTGCAAAAACAAGGTTATGTATTGCTGTGTGTTGCCTATCCTCGCTCTGATTTAAAAATTGAAACAGAAAAAGAAGAGCTTGTTTATCAACTACAATTTGGTAAATAAGGTTAGTAGTTAGTAGTTAGTAGTTATATGTTTTATACTATCCATTAACCACTAACAACTAACCACCAACAAACAACAAACAACAAATACAATGACAACTCATTTTATTACCGCAGAAATTAACCTCCAAGAAACCCCCACTGAACTACAAAAAACAATTGAGGCAGAACTCAAAAAACAGGGAGAACCATTGCGTTGGGCGATCGCTTCCGTGGACATTACACAACAAAAAGCAACTGTAGAAGCCGTGGTCACGAAACAAGAGATTAATGAATTATGAATTGAAAATTATGAAATATGAATTAAAAATTTTATAATTCATAATTCATAATTCATAATTTCTTATGCGTCCATACACAGCTATTTTAATTGTACCTACTGGCATTGGGGCAGCAATTGGAGGTTATGCAGGAGATGCATTGCCAGTTGCCAAAGCGATCGCCCAGGTTTGCGATCGCCTCATAACTCACCCCAATGTCCTTAATGGTGCTATTTTGTATTGGAATCTGCCCAACGCTTTCTATGTAGAAGGTTATGGGCTAGACAAATTTGCGGCTGGATGCTGGGGATTGCGCCCTGTACATCAAAATCGCATAGGTTTGATTTTAGACCAGGGAATTGAACCAGAACTGCGGCTGCGACAGTTGCAAGCAGCAGATGCAGCTAGAGCCACCTTGGGATTGTCTTTAACCGATTATGTAATTACGGATGCACCTTTAAACGTAGAATTGCGTACGACTGCATCCGGTACGAGTTGGGGAACGATAGGCAACCCAGATAGTTTACTGCGGGCAGCAGACGTATTAATTAACAAAGTAGGGGCGGAGGCGATCGCAGTTATTGCCCGTTTTCCCGATGATATCGATGAACAAGCAGATCAAAACTACCGCCACGGCAAAGGAGTCGATCCTATTGGTGGGGCAGAAGCTGTAATTAGTCATTTAGTAGTACGACAGTTTCAAGTACCCTGCGCCCATTCTCCCGCCTTTTTGCCTCCATCCCCAGATCCAGATTTATCTCCTCGTTCCGCTGCCGAAGAATTGGGCTATACTTTTTTACCAAGCGTACTTGTCGGTTTAAGTCGCGCACCCCAGTTTATTGTTGGGGAATCCCATGAAATGCCCGAACCCATCGATATTTGGTCAAATCAAGTAGATGCAGCGATCGTGCCGGCAACAGCTTGTGGCAGTAGCGCCTTACTGAGTTTAAGCCAAAAGCGATGCCTCATCGTTACAGTCAATGAAAATCAAACTCAAGTGCAAGTTCCTCCCCAGCCATTAGGGATAAAATCAATACAGGTCAACTCATATTTAGAGGCAGTAGGTGTATTGGTTGCTCACAAAGCAGGCATTAATCCATCTGCCCTCAGCCCCAATATCTCGTTGTTGCATTGTTTAGGTCAATAGTCATTAGTCATTAGTCATTAGTCATTAGTTATTTTTCTACTCTCCCACTCCTCCACTCTTCCACTCTCCCACTCCCCCACTCCCCCACTCTTCCTTTAAACCCTAACCTTCTAAACTCCGTGACTCAACAGCAAAAACAAGAGCCAGAAATGCCATATTTGACACGCACCCAAGTGCTGGTGGCGATGGCAGTTACTGCCGTAGTTTTGTGGATTATCGCCAAGCTGTGGTTGTATTTTGGCAATTTTTCCCTCATGCCTTTGCTTTGGAAAGAAAGAGATTTACTGTTGGGATTAGGTTTGGGGTTAAGTATCACTGGTTTGAGTGGTTTAGCTTATCAACTCTGTCCTCCCTATCGTAAAAGTGCTAATTATTACTTAGAAATAGTACTCAAGCCCTTGGCTTTACCAGACTTAATTTGGTTAGGATTACTACCAGGGTTGAGTGAAGAATTGTTATTTCGCGGTGTGATGCTACCAGCCTTTGGATTGGATGATGCTGCTGCGATCGTATCAAGTCTTTGCTTTGGTGTCTTGCATTTAAGCGGTTCTCAACAATGGCCTTATGTGATTTGGGCTGCTATTGTTGGTCTAATACTGGCATATAGCGCCCTTCTTAGCGGTAACTTGTTAGTGCCAATAGTTGCTCATGTGATTACGAATATGGTTTCTAGTTATTTGTGGAAAGTAGGGAGATATTGAAAAGGGGAATGGGGAATATGGAATAGGGAGATGGGGAGACTACTAACTACTAACCACTAACCACTTACTGAAGAACTTGATTCTTCTGGCACAATACCTACCACTAACTTGCGATTTTTACGCAAAATGGTTAGTTGCGATCGCACACCAATTGATTCAGGTGTTAGAAGTTTTTGCAAGTCTTCGATACTGCGAAGCGGTCGATTATTGAAACCAACAATCACATCTCCTTCTTGCAAACCTGCTTTTGCTGCGGGGCTGTTTGCTTCCACGTACATGACAAAAATTCCGGTATCCACAGCTAATTCATGGGATAACATGAGGCGGCGGGAAATATGCACATTTTGTCCGCCGATACCGATGTAACCGCGCCGAATTTGACCATATCTCATCAACGCCGGAATCACCATTTTGGCAGTGTTAATGGGTACAGCAAAGCAGATTCCTTGTGCTGCCATGACAATGGCAGTATTAATGCCGATGACTTCCGCATGGGAAGTAACCAGCGGGCCGCCAGAATTGCCAGGGTTCAAAGCAGCATCAGTTTGGATAATATTTTCGATCAGCTTACCAGAACGGGATTGAAAAGAGCGTCCCAAGGCACTAATTACCCCAGTTGTAACCGTAGTTTGAAAGCCGTAGGGATGACCGATCGCGATCGCCAACTGACCGACTCGTAATGACTGCGAATCGCCCAAACGCGCAGCTATCAAATTTGGCGCATGAATTCTAATCACTGCCAAATCTGTATCTGGATCGTCGCCAATCATTTCTGCATCGTAACTGCGACCATCAGATAGTGTCACTTGAATTTTGGACGCATCGTGCACTACATGGCTATTCGTAAGGATGTAACCATCCTGTGTGAAAATAAATCCAGAACCATTACCACGTACTTCTTGAGTAAGAGGCTGGTAATTGCGGCTACGTCCTGTTAGGAATCTTTGCACGTCGATATTAACAACCGTAGGACTGACTTTTTCCACTACATTGATAACAGCTTGGGAATAAGCATCAAGCAGTTGTTCATCAGTTTTTGGGTTGTTTTTGGGCATTCCTGCATTCTTAGAAGCGAAATCATCGTTCGATACCCAGCCCAAATTTATTTTCATGTCTACTTTCCTATCGTCTCACGGCGAGGGGATATAAGGGGGAGGGGGAAATGGGGAGGTGGGGAGATGGGGGGTGGAAGAGTGGGAGAATAACCACTAACCACTAACCACTATCCATTCCCTTGTTTCCCGATTCTGGCAAAAATTCCGCGATTTCGGCAAGCAGGCACTTAATGTCTGTTTGTTCTTTGTTGATGATTAGTAATTATTCCAACCAACAAACAACTAACAACAAGCAACAAATTCATCACCTTCCCAAATACCGACTTGCCATCTGTATGGCATCAACAATATCAACATCGCCGTCGCGATCGCTATCAAGGAAGGAATTCAGCACGGAATTTCCACCAGCTTGAGAATTTTGGGCATTCGCACCGGTTCGCAGTAAATTCAGTACCAAAGGAACCAATATTGGTAGTAGTTGTTGAATCATACCAGCATTCAAACCTGTGCGTTGGGCAACAGCCTCAGCTACCTGCTGTTGCATCCCATAAGAGAACAAGGAGTCTACGGCTTGGGGATTGGGAGAAGTGCCGCTATATTGATTGACTACAGCTTGCGCTTCTTGATTGCCATAGTTAACTTGCTTTTCTTGCAAGGCAGAACGCACATAGTTACCTACAATACCTACAACTGATTGCATGGTAGAAGGATTTGTACCCGTGCTATTGCTCAGTTGCTGTACGGTATTGAGGATATCACCCAACTGTCCTGTACTGCCTTGTTGGCTGGGATTGTCGATCGCATTAATAATTTGGTCAAAGAGTCCCATAAGCTTTTTTCCTTTATATTAATACCAACAAAACCAACATTGTTACATTTTGGTTGCTAATTGCCTCTAGCTATTAATAACAAATAAAGTTTTTTCATTAATCAGTGCCTCTAGCAATTGGTAGAGCGATCGCAAACTCTGTGCCTAAATCTAATTCTGAATTACAAGTAATTTTGCCGCCGTGTTTGTCGACTATAATTTGGTGGGAAATTGCTAGCCCCAAACCAGTACCAATACCTCGCGGTTTGGTAGTGAAGAAAGTTTCAAATATTCTATCTTGATTTTCTTTTGCAATACCTGGCCCATTGTCGGCGATTCGCACCATTACCCAATCATCGTCACTGTGTGCTGTGCTGATGGTAATTGCAGGTGAAAAGTCGGGATTGCTGGCAGATTTTTCCTCTAAAGCATCAATGGCATTGATTAACAGGTTCATAAACACTTGATAGAGTAAGCCTGTATAACCAGCAATGACTGGAATATCTCCATAATTACGGACAACATTTATGCCATGTTTCAAACGATTTTGCAGAATCAACAGCGTGCTGTCAATACAAGCGTGTAAACTTACCGATTGAGCTTCACATCCATCTAGACGAGAGAAATCTTTTAAACTCCGGACAATTTCTCGCGTCCGTTCAGCCCCAAATTCCATTGATTTTAAGAGTTTTGGCAAATCCTCTTCGATAAACTTTAAGTCTATCTCTTCTTCTTTAGCTTGTATTGCTGCGGAAGAATTGGGAAATTCATCTTTATATGTTTGCAGTAAATCAAACAGGTCGTTAATGTAGGTTTTCGCGCTTCCTATGTTGCCATAGATAAAATTGACAGGATTATTAATTTCATGGGCAATACCAGCAATCATCCTTCCCAAGCTAGATAGTTTTTCGCTTTGAATGAGTCTTGCTTGGACTTCGGTTTGTTGTTCTGCTAAAAGATACTTTACTTGGTGGATCAGTTGGTTCAGGGAATCAGCTAAAGTACCAACTTCATCTGTTGTTGTTACGGGTGCTTGAAGGTCAAAATTACCTTCTTTGGTAACTTTTTGGGCAACATGCGTGAGCGTCTGGAGTGGACGAACAATTAAAGTACTAGTGTAGATAGCGAGGATAGCAGCGATCGCAGTCGATAGCAGAATGCTACTAATAATAATTAGAGCTTGCAGTGCTGCGGCCCGACTTTGAAACTCATCAGCTTCCTCTTGGCGATCGCGAACTGTTTTCGCCAACGTGGTTAACTCATGGTTAAATTTATAAAACTCCAGTGCTGTTGGACTTTGGCTAAATTGCTGCGCTAATATCTGAGTCTTTAGCAGTTCCTGTGGCTTTGAGGTCAGTGACGAAATCTGCTCTAAAATAGTGTTGAGTTGCTCAAAATAGACCCTGATTGTACTGTCATACTTTTTGAATAGCGCTTGTAAATCTGCTTGCGATGTACCTTGACTAAATTCTTGCAACTCGGCAATCAATGCTTTGGCTTCTGCTTGATTTGTCTTTAACTTAGAAGTGTACTGTTGCAACTCTTGCGGTTGATTCAATAAAGACACAATTTCTTGCTGATTGGACTGAATTTCCAATAGTTCTCCTTGGAGACTGCTAAACAAGTGACTTTCTTCATCTGCCATCATCATCTGATGTCTGGCTTGTTGGAAGTATTTATTGCCAATTACTAAACCAGCCGCTGTTCCTAAAACTGCAACTCCCAACGACAGGCCGTATCCCAAGATAATTTTTTGTCGAATACTCAGCCGATGGAACACTCGTTTAACAAAGTTTTTATAGTAATACTCTGGCAATTGTTTTAATTCAGAGGGCGGGGTCATGATGTAGTTAGATATTGCAGTTCTCCATCTGGCAGGTTTTCAGCAAGAACAATCCAACCAGCAGCGAAACCATGAATGCAATGCAAAAATTGTTCTCAGTTTATCAAAACATACTTCTTTCTACCCTGGTCAATAACACTGAAACTATTAATATTAGAAGCATGTGCGTAAGTACTAACACCAGACCTCTTGCAAAAATAACTTTTGTAAGAGGTGGGGAAAGCTTAAAGGTGAAAGGGGAAAGGAAAAAATCAATCCCTTTAACCCTTACCCTTTACCCCTTCCTTGCCCTACTTCTGCAAGAAGCCTACTGCCTGTGCCATCCATGCCTCTGTCGCGCATTGTTACGCTAATTATTGGTCTGATTCTGATTTTGGGACTAAGCCTTTGGCTGATTGACTCTCTGTCACGGCTGTACTGGCAATTGTCCTACTCTCCCCTATTGGGCAATTTGCTGCTGTTGTTGTTAGTTGTCCTGATTGGTGCTTTAATTGCCGCCTTTGTCTATTACGTACTGGTAATTCGGTCTGGCGAACAGCGATCGCGCCGCAAGAGACAACAACGCAAACAAGTGCAAATCCCAGCTGTTAAATCAGAAGCAGCTTCTTCTACCCTGCAAGCTGTTAAGCAACAAGTCGCGCAAATTCAAGATGAAGTTGCCCGACAAGCTTTACTGAGTAAATCGCGGGAAATAGAAGCTAACCTAGCACGTGGCGAAATTCAAGTTGTGATCTTTGGCACCGGGAGTGCTGGCAAAACCTCTTTGGTGAATGCGATTATGGGACGCATGGTCGGCAGGGTAGATGCGCCGATGGGAACCACCACAGTAGGAGAAACCTATTGTATGCGTTTGAAGGGCTTAGAGCGCAAGATTTTAATTACCGATACGCCAGGAATTTTAGAAGCGGGGATAGCCGGAACCGAGAGAGAACAACTAGCACGAGAACTAGCAACATCCGCAGATTTACTGTTGTTTGTGGTCGATAATGACTTAAGGCGGTCAGAATACGAGCCATTGCGGGCATTGGCAGAAATCGGTAAGCGCTCTTTGCTTGTGTTAAATAAAACAGACCTATATACAGAAGAGGATAAAGAGGCGATTTTAGCCAGATTGCGGCAAAGAGTGCGAGGATTTATTGCTGCTAGTGATGTGGTGGCAGTTTCTGCCAATCCCCAATCTGTACAACTAGAAAATAGCGAAATTTTCCAACCAGAACCGGAGATTATACCATTACTGCGACGGATGGCGGCAATTTTGCGGGCAGAAGGTGAAGATTTGGTAGCAGATAACATTCTCCTGCAATCGCTGCGACTGGGAGAAGAAGCGCGAAAACTCATCGATGCCCAGCGTCGCCGTCAAGCTGACAAAATTGTGGAACGGTTTCAATGGATTGGTGCGGGTGTGGTGTCGGTAACGCCACTGCCAATGGTCGATTTACTGGCAACAGCTGCTGTTAACGCCCAAATGGTCGTAGAAATTGGCAGAGTTTATGGCTGTGAATTAAATATGGAACGGGGGCGCGAACTAGCGCTATCTTTAGCAAAGACAATTGCTGGTTTGGGGATTGTTAAAGGCGCGTTGCAGTTACTTTCTACCGCTTTGCAACTGAATGTAGGTACTTTTATTATTGGTAGGGCAATTCAAGGTGTGACAGCTGCGTATCTGACACGCATTGCTGGTAAAAGCTTTATCGAGTATTTTCGTAATGACCAAGATTGGGGCGATGGTGGGATGACAGAAGTAGTACAGCGTCAGTTTCAATTAAATCGCCGCGATGAATTTATCAAGGACTTTGTTCAGGAAGCGATCGCACGGGTAGTTAGGCCGTTAACAGAAAGAGCTGAATTAGTGGAAGAAGACCAGGAAAGGAGACTAGGGACTGGGGATTAGGGTGTTAGTCTTGAAAATTGATTTTTCTTGGTGTCTTTGTGCCTACCCTGCGGGAAGCCGAGTAAAGCGCGTCTATGTGGTGAAAAAATCATTTTTGAAACACTAAGACACTAAGACACTAAGAGGAAAATAGTTTTATTGCTAAAGCCATTAAAGGTAAGAGGGTTATAATGTCTAGTCTTCCTGTCAGTGAGGCTCAACGTCAGCTACAACAACTCATCGATCAAGTTGTCCAATCTCACAAGCCTATTCTCATCAAGGGTGAACATAATAATGCGATCCTGCTTGCTGAAGAAGATTGGTCTGCGATTCAGGAAACTTTATACCTGCTATCTATTCCTGGAATGCGAGAATCTATCAAGACAGGGTTAGCAACCCCTATTGAGGAATGTGATGAGGAATTGAACTGGTGAGTTGGAAACTGGTTTACACAAAGCAAGCTCAAAAAGACGCGAAGAAGTTAGCCGCCAGCAACTTGAAGAGTAAAGTTGAGGAACTACTCGAAATCCTCCGAGAAAACCCTTTTCAAAATCCTCCTCCGTATGAAAAGCTAGTTGGTGATTTATCAGGTGCTTACTCTCGACGGATAAATATCCAGCACCGCTTGGTGTATGAAGTTGTTGAATCTGAGCAAACAGTTAAAGTTATTCGGATGTGGACACATTATGAGTAGGTTTGCTCTTAACTTTTGGTGTAATTTCTCCAAGTTTGGGCGATCGCTTGAGCGTCTTTACCAAAAAAAGCTTCCCTGTCGCCATTGTTCCAAGTGATGACGCAGGCAATTTGCCCTTTGAACATATTTAGATAAACTTTGCGAATCGAATTTGGCGGGCGTAAGCCAAATTCACCCAACCTCTAGTCAGTGTTTGGCAAAGAAGTAATTTCTGTGGCATGATCTAAATCTCCATGAATATTGTGGATAGAGAGGCGGTTTCTACTTTGGTCGGTGCAACCGCCTTCTCTATGTTTATTGTGTGTTAATTTTTTAGCGGTGACAATAATTTAGCGCTAAGAATATCACGCTAAATTAGTGCTATGAAATAATGCATGGGAGAAATCTACGTGTCAAAAGTTGCTGAACTGCGAAAGCAGAGAAATCTAACACAACGTCAGTTGGCTGATTTGATTGGCGTTGATCCTTCGACCATTCGCAACTGGGAAAGGGACAGGGGGGGTGTTGATACCTTTGTTAAAATTGCCAAGCTTTGCGAGATACTAGACTGCAACCCTTCTGATCTGTTTGAAGTGCAAAAGCTAGGAATCGAAGATAGCGAAAATGCTTGATCCTTCCACCGTTAACCCTCTAACTCTCTCTTCAGTTCCCTTTGTGTCTTGGGGTCTTAGTGGTTTAATGTTCACCTTCAACGCACATAGACGCTCGTAGGGCAAATTCCTGCAATGTAAATACTAGGTAAGAATATTTTTAATTTTTTAAAAAATAAAAACAAAATAAAGCCGTAAAATAAATTTTTGGCTGTTGTTTAGAGATGTGTGCGCCGCAGGTGTGCTCACAGGGTGATTTTGCCTCTCTACAGCAAATAGCTAGCTTTTAGCTTTTAGCTTACCCCAACTTTCGTTGAGGCTAGATAATTATGCTCACAATGTATAATACCTATACTTTTTTTAGTCATCTAGTGTGCTATATGTTCATCTGAAGCATCCGTAAATTTCACTATATCCAAGTGATTGGTGAATAGCAGTTTATACTATCTTGCTCAGTCAAGAATTCCGGAAACAGGGGGCATTTTCCGAAAAACTAAATATAGCGAGTGACCAAGTAACCAGCTAATGACCCACCACATGATCGGTAAAGTATTACAAGGGCGTTACCAAATCGTTCAAAATTTGGGTGCAGGTGTGTTTGGACAAACATACATTGCTATAGATATAGAACAACCAGATCACCCAAAATGTGTTATTAAAAAGCTAAAGGTTTCCTGTTCCCAACCTAGCTACTTACAAACCCTGAGGTTACACTTTATCACCGAAACCGAAACCCTCAGATATTTGGGACACCATGAGCAAATTCCTCAGCTCGTTGCCTGTTTTGAAGAAAACGAACGCTTTTTCTTGGTGCAAGAGTTTATTGAAGGACATGCGCTGACTGCTGAATTACCAATCAATCAACGTCACAGCTATCTCTGGAGTGAAAGCGAAGTTGTCAGTTTTTTATATGATGTATTAGGTATTCTCGAATTTATTCACTCTCAAGGTGTAATTCACTGCGATCTTAAGCCAGAAAACTTAATTAGACGAGCTTACGATGGCAAGTTAGTCCTCATTGATTTTGGTTCCATCCAACCGATTGATTTTGGCACAGATTCAGTATTGCCAATCTACAGAGTCCCCGTCACTTCATTGGGGTATATTCCGCCAGAACAATTTATCGATCAAACACAAGCCAACAGTGATATTTATGCTTTAGGCATGATTGCCATTCAAGCACTAACTGGGCTTTCTCCATTGCAATTAGAAATAGATCCTAGTAGCAATGAATTTATTTGGCGTTCTCCACAAACCCTAGTTAGTGATTATCTTGCTGCGATCCTCAGCCAAATGATCCGCTACGACTACAAAGATCGTTTTAAGTCAGCGAGTGAGGTACTGCGGGCACTTAAGCAAATGCCTGTAGATAATTGGCATCCGCAAACAATACAACCAGAGTATAGCGTAGTAGATTCTGCCGAAAATAGTGATGATTTTGCTCCGCGTTTTGCATCCCCCAAATCACCCCCTCTATTGACAGGAATGAGATTAGGTTTGGCGGCTAATTCCTTGGTGATGGGATTTGGAGTATATTCTTTAATGAATAGTTCTCCAGCTTACTCAGAAACAGAGACTTTATATAAAGCAACAGAAGAATATCAATCTGGAGATTTAGAAGGGGCGATCGCGCTGGCTAAATCTATTCCCTCAAACAGCAATGTTTATCCAGAAGCTCAAGCGACGGTTGAAGAATGGCAAAACCAATGGCAAGTTGCAACTGAACAATATTTAGTTGCTCAAACAGCTTTGCGTGAAGGTCGATTGTCAGAGGTACTGCATGCAGCTTCTCAAGTTCCTGATATTTTGTATTGGCAGTTAAAAACAGACAAAATAGTTGAGAAAGCAAAAGCCAAAATCGAGACGCAGACAAGCGATTTATTAACAAAAGCCTATGAAAAAGCCGCAGCTAAAGATTTCAGCACTGCTTTAACTTATCTCGATCAAATTCCTAAAGAAACTTCTGCCAACGCTGTAGTGAAACAGAAGTTAGATGAGTACAAAAAAAAGCAGCAAGTTCGGGCGATTTATTTGTTACAGCAAGCTTACAATCAGGCAGCAGTAGGCGAATTTAATACTGCTGTGAATTTTCTCCAACAGGTTCCCAAAAATACTACTGTATATAAAGTCGCTCAAGACAAGTTAATAGAATACACTCAAAAGCAGCGTATACAAGCTGAAGGTCGCAAGATACCGACATCCAAAGTAGCTACTGCAACTCATGAAGAGACATCGAAGCGGCACTCTTTTGAGCCAGGAAACCAGATGCAAGAGGTAAATATTACACCCATTTCAAATTTATAACAACTTTTTGTTCTAGTGAATTTCAAATTTAGCGATCGCACAACAGACTTCAGGACACGGTCATGCCGTGTCCTTAATAATTTTATCTGCTTCGGTTGTTGAAACTGACTGATACTAAGTTGCAGTCAAAGATAGTACTTCCCTCACCCCGCCTATCGGCACCCCTCTCCCAATTTGGAACAGGGGAGGGGGAGAGGGCACGAATTGCTATATCTGAACACAACTTGGTATGAGCACAAATCCTGTACAGTTGCGCCTCACCAAGAGTATTCCACTAGCTGCGATCGCATTAACTAATTCCCAGACTGAATCTGTTGAATTAATTCATAAAAAGGTTGCCAATTATCTTCTTGAACTATTGGTTCCCAAATCGATTCAATTACAGGTCTTAATATCATGGTTTTGGGATTATGTCGAGCTAGGGTTTGGGCTACTTTTTCTATTTCTTCCGGTGTCAAATCACTTAAAATCCGATGATATATTCCCGACCAGTTTAAAAATAATTCAGATGTCCCTAAAGATTGCCCAATTTCTGAGTCTCTCAAAATCGAACTAGCATCATCTCTCCATTTACTCGAAAAGGTAGTTGCCATGTCTGCAAAAAAGTGGTGATAGCTAACTGGATAATGTTTTAAAAATTCAATAGTTGCTTTTAAAAGCTCATCTGCTTGTGGTTGTGACAGTTGCTCAAAACCTAATTTTTTCAACATTAAAGAGCGATACTCAGCCAGATAATATTCATCAAAACTGGCTAATCCAGCTTCCATATCAGTTTGAGGAATAACAGCTTTTAATGCTTCCTGGAGTGCCTCTAAATTCCACTTGCAAATCTCTGGCTGATGGATGTAACTATAGCGTCTATAGTAGTCGAAATATGCGGCGGTAAAGTAGGGATCGTAATTAGGAATAAAAGCATAGGGCCCGTAATCAAAACTCTCCCCTGTGATTGACATATTGTCAGTGTTTAACACTGCATGACAAAAACCAGCCGCCATCCACTGCGCTACTAATTCTGCTACCCTTTGGACTAATTCTGCATAAAATAGAGCATACTTATCTTGTTCACTATCTAAGTGTTGATAGTACTGCTCAATGACATGGTCTAATAGCTTTTTGGTTAAGTCAGGACGCCGGAAATAGTGCAGTCGCTCAAAAGTACCAAAGCGAATATGCGATTGGCTCAACCGTACCATTACTGAGGAACGAGTAGGAGAAGGTTCATCACCCCGCCAGAGTGATAAACCTGTTTCCACCATGCTGAGACAGCGTGAAGTACGTACGCCCATAGCGTGCAGCATTTCCGCAGCTAAAACTTCGCGGACGCCGCCTTTAAGTGTTAACATACCATCGCCACCGCGAGAGTAGGGCGTTCTACCAGAACCTTTCGTACCGAAGTCGTAAAGTTCACCATCGACACCACGCACTTGTCCGTAGAGAAAACCTCTACCATCACCTAAGAAAGGATTGTATTCACCAAATTGATAGCCGTGGTAACGCAGCGCTAGCAAGGGTTTGCGTCCCTCAAATTTGCCAAAGGCGGTGATAAAATCTTCGTCTGTCACTGCTTTGGCGTCCAGTCCCAACAGGGGTAGTAGTGCGTCGTTGCGCCAGCGTAGAGTGTGTAGGGGAAATTCCGCTGCTGCTACTTCGTCGTAGTAGTCATCGCCTAGAGATTCTAAGGCGGGTTCGTAGTTAAGGATGAGAAAGGGATTTGTAGAATTTGTGTTGTTGGGAGCTTCTGCCAGAGTCATTACGAGTACAACTTAGTTCATCTTCTCTTAATAGTACCTCTGGTGGAAGGGTGGGCGATCGCGATGATGACTACTTAGCTTGCCAACTAGGATTGGTGAGACTCGTCAGAATATGATCCTGCCATTGCCCATTAATTAATAAATAATCTCTAGCATACCCTTCTACAACAAATCCTAGCCTTTTGAGTAAATTTCCACTGCGCTGATTGTGAGGCATATAATTTGCCATGATGCGGTGCATTTTTAATTCTTGAAATACATACCCAATAGCTGCTTGCAAGGCTTCTGTCATAAAACCTTTGCCTTGCTCAGTTTCTGCAATACTGTACCCAACATTACAATATTGTGCTACTCCCCGGACAAAATTAGTAAAATTAATAATTCCAATGATTTTTTTGGGATTATTTTTGAGAAACATAAATAGTCTCAAAGAACAATCATTAACAAATTCATGTAAATTCAACTCTAACTGCAACTGCCAATATTCTTCTGTGAAAAAACCCTCAGACCAACGAGGATAAAATGGAGTGAGATAAGTTTTGTTATCAGCAAAATATTGGATAATTAAGGGTATATCCTCTTTGGTCGCCATTCGTAATAATAAACGTTCAGTTACGATTAGCGGTGTTTCAAATTTCATAACCTACTATTAATTAGTCCAAGATTTTTAGTGCGATCCATCTAAAATAACGTCGAGTAAAATTACAGTTTTAAAAAGCTTGCGGAAAGTCGTTTTTTCTTGGCATAAGAGTCATGATTGAAATTAGAGTTAACTCCATCAATTCTATATATGCCTCAATATCCACTTGATCAGCTAGCAGCATATCTCGATAGTGCTGCTTTAGTTGACCCAAATTCTGCAAAGCAACCTCTGGGTTAGTTTGCAAGGTTGCTTGCCATTCGTCCACTAGCAATAGGGTATCCATCACAAATTTTTTGCGCTGTTGTTCCAACTGTAAACGACACTCGTTAGCAAAAGTCTGTGTTTTTTGTTGCAGTTGCTCGTATACTTCTGTTGTCACTATGCCATCAATAAATATCAGTCGATGCTCCTGGCTTAAGTCTTCAATTGCTCTTAATGCTTGTTGGGGGCTTTCTGCCAACAAATTCTTGAGTTGACTAATACGGCTATTAGTTATGTTAAGCATCTTCTGAGATGATCGCCTACGCCACTGTTGTATCATTAATCCCAGAAAGCTCGTTGTCACCAGAATGAATACCCCAGATTGCAAGTCTGGATTATTTTTCCAATAACGAATTATTACTCCACTGGGGTCGCCTTCCTCAAACACTTCCTCTGCTGCGGGGTGTACGTAAAATAGCCCTTTTCGCAGTAGTTCGCTAGCTTTACCATTCTGAAGTTCTGGGTAAAACTGAGAGTAGGTTCGTGCAGTAGAGAGAATTGACCAAGTTACTTGTTTTACCTTCTCCTGATCTGTATCGGGACGAGTTACCAAAACTGTAGCTGTAGATAGAGTAGGTATCTGTTTGTCTGGAATTGGTGGACGTGATGTGTAAGTACCACTTGGCAGAATTGCACGTTGGTAGGAATCAGGGTTAAGAATAGTCAGGTTGTTTATCAACTCTGGTTCAATGGGGAGAACTTTTAAATTTGGATTATTGACAAAATTTTGACGTATATTTTTACTCGCGATCAAACTTCCCACGTAAGCGAGTGCATCTACCTGTCCAGCATTGAGTTTTTGGAATGCTGCGTTCAAATCGGAATCATCTTTTTGAATTGTCAACTTATCTGCATTGATAAGTTGGCTAGTAGTGAAGCGAATTCCACTACCGGGTGTACCGACAGCTACTCGCTTTCCCTGAATATCGGCAAAGGTTTGCAATCCTGATTTTTTGATGGTGATAATTTGCACATACTCATTTGCTACCACTGCCACTGCTTGGACTTTTCCCTGTTGCATTGCCTGATTAGCAACATCCAACTGTACCAGAGCAAAGTCAACTTGACGTTTGAACAAACGTTCCAAGTTTTCTTCTGAACCCCGAGAATCTAGGTTGCGAATCTTTATTCCAACTGTAGTCTCAGTAGAATTACTAATTTGTTCAGCCATGCGGTTGTAGTATCCACCAGCAGGGCCGCTAGAAAGAGTCACACTGGTCGGCTGGAAACTGCAACTGCTCAGAATCGGGACAAGAATACTACTTGCTAAACAGCTAAAAGTAAGAAAAATTCCTCTAGGACGACGGATTGATTTCACAAATACTACTGGCAAGTCAAATAATCGCTTTGCCCTGACTTGCCTACCAGACACTTCAGACATCTTTTACCTGCCAGTTCATAAGCGGCTGCTTTCTTTGCTGAAACCAAATTCTGAGTGAAATTACAGAGCAGCAAATAGATTCGTATGCTGTGCATCTGTGCTTTTGCTTTAATTAAGTCTAGTGTAAATACTTAATCATAATTTAAAGGATTAACAATTTACAATAGTTGCCTTGATCAAATTCTTGATAACCTGATTTCTGAATCAGAATAATACAGATGTAAACCTAGGAAGGCAGTACGCTACGTAACTTAACACACTAGAAAAATCATTCAAAGGAAGGCATATCCGTGGGAATACGTTACGATTGGCAAGAAGCAGAAATCAGAGCTATATATAGTACACCTTTGCTAGAGCTAATTTATCAAGCTGCTAGCGCGCATCGTCAGTATCACAACCCAAAACAAATTCAAGTTTGTAAGCTCATCTCCATTAAAACAGGAGCTTGTCCAGAAGATTGTAGCTACTGCGCTCAATCTTCTCGCTACAAAACAGAAGTCAAACCACAAGCACTCTTGGATAAAGAAACAGTAGTTAATATTGCTCAGCAAGCAAAACAAAGCGGTGTCAGTCGCGTCTGTATGGGTGCTGCTTGGCGAGAAGTAAGGGATAACTCGCAATTTGACCAAGTGCTGGACATGGTTAAGGAAGTGACAGCATTGGGGTTAGAGGTATGCTGCACTCTGGGAATGCTGACAGAACTACAGGCCAAGCGTTTGGAAGAGGCGGGACTTTACGCCTACAACCATAATTTGGATACTTCACGGGACTATTACAACACAATCATTACCACCAGAACTTATGACGATCGCTTGAACACAATTAAAAATGTCCGGCAGACAAACGTCACCGTCTGTTCTGGCGGTATCCTAGGCTTGGGTGAAAGTGTCGAAGACCGGATCGGGATGCTGTACACTCTGGCAAACCTGCATCCGCATCCAGAATCCGTACCAATTAACATTCTCTCCCAAGTTAAAGGTACACCCCTAGAGAATCAACCAGATGTTCCTATTTGGGATGTCGTGCGGATGATAGCCACTGCACGCATAATTATGCCAGCTTCTGATGTGCGCTTGAGTGCAGGCAGGGCAAAACTTTCTCACGTTGAGCAAGCTTTATGCTTCTTAGCAGGAGCAAATTCTATCTTTTCCAGCGATAACGGACACATGTTAACCGTCACCACTCCCTGTCCTGGCTATAACGCTGACCAGGAAATGCTGAATCTACTTGGTTTAGAGATGCGTCCGGCGTTTGTTGGTCAGGAGAAGCTGACAGCTTTATAAGATGGTGGGGAGATAGGGAGAGTATATGTTCATCCCATCTCCCTGTTTCCCTATCTTTTAAAGAATCTTGGCAGCACGCAAACCAAACAGCAAACCGACAGCGATGCCCAAGAATATAGCCAAGAAGACGACATAAGATACTACAGCGAACATTTACGTTTCTCCACAATTATTTACTCTAAATCTATTGAATCATTAGTCAATCGTCATTGGTCATTAGTCATTGGTTAGTGGTTAGTGGTTAGTAGTTGTAGAGACGTGCCATGGCACGTCTGTACATTGGTTAGTGGTTAGTGGTTAGTAGTTAGTGGTTATTCCCCCCCCCCTCTCACACTCCCCCACTCTCCCACTCCTCCACTCTCCCACTCTCCCCATCTCCCCATCTCCCCATTCCCCACATTGCGGTAGAATACCGACACGTGCTTGCAAAGGGGTTGGTGATGGTTTCTGCGATCAAAGTAAATCTACCGCAGCAATCTTATGATATTGCGATCGCACCTGGTAGCTTAGATCAACTGGGCGATCGCATGGCGACTTTGAAGCTAGGTAAGAAGGTACTGCTGGTTTCTAACCCAAACGTTTTTCAATTTTATGGCGAAAGAGCGATCGCATCACTAAAAGCCGCTGGTTTTGAAGTTGCCAGCTACATCCTGCCTGATGGGGAAAACTACAAAACCTTGGAATCTGTACAAAAAATCTACGATGCAGCCCTAGAAAATCGCTTAGAACGCTCCGCCACGATGGTAGCTTTGGGAGGTGGAGTCATTGGCGATATGACGGGTTTTGCAGCGGCGACTTGGCTGCGTGGGATCAACTTTGTGCAAGTACCCACCACCCTTTTAGCGATGGTGGATGCAGCAATTGGTGGCAAAACAGGCGTGAACCATCCCCAAGGCAAAAACTTGATTGGGGCATTTAATCAACCGCGACTGGTATTAATTGACCCAGAAGTGTTGAAAACGCTACCCGTCCGAGAGTTTCGTGCTGGCATGGCGGAGGTGATCAAGTACGGCGTCATTTGGGATGCCCAGTTGTTTGACGAGTTGGAAGCGAGTCAGCGCCTGGATGAAATGGAATATTTGATCCCCCCAGCCCTCCTTAATAAGGAGGGCTATAACTCTCCTACCCCCCTTTCCAAGGGGGGCGAGGGGGGATCTTCACTCATGGACAGCATATTAACTCGCTCGTGTCAAGCTAAAGCCGATGTCGTCAGCAAAGATGAAAAAGAAGCGGGACTGCGGGCGATACTCAACTACGGACACACCATTGGTCATGCCGTGGAAAGTTTGACGGGTTATACACAAGTGCTACACGGTGAAGCCGTTGCCATTGGCATGGTAGCAGCAGGACAGATAGCTGTGGAACTGGGGATGTGGACGCAGGAAGAGACACAACGGCAAGATGCCCTCATTGAAAAAGCAGGTTTACCGACTCAGTTACCCAGTGGTTTAGACATAGAAGCGATTATTGAGGCGTTGCAGATCGATAAGAAGGTGAAAGCTGGTAAAGTTAGGTTTGTGTTGCCAACGCAAATCGGTGTAGTGACAGTGACAGACCAAGTACCAGCAGATATCATCCGGCAGGTGTTGCGAGGGATGTAATTTTATTCCCTATTTCTCATTCCCTGTATTCTTGGCTGCATTAGCAATGATGCCAATTACATTCAAGTGGCTCAAAATCTCTGTTGCTTGAATTAGATCGGCTAGGCTGACTTTACCGATGCGTGCCACCATAACAATGCGATCGCAAAATGTGGCTAAAATTCTGGCATCGACTGTGTTAAGAATAGCAGGAGCATCTATCAACACTAGGTCATAAGTCTGCTCAAAGGACTCCAACAGTTCTTTCATGCGTTGAGAACTGAGCAGTTTCACCGTATCTTCTGGTGTAGAACCAGCCGTCAAAACATCAATGGAAGGGTGAATCGGTTGGATATAATCTTGAATGGAAGTATTTGCCTCATCGACCAATAACAGGGATAGCCCCCAGTCATTAGAGAGTTCCAAGACTTTATGTAGACTAGGCTGCCGCAAATTGGCATCAATCAGTAGTACTCGTCGATGCATCCGCGCAGCACTCACCGCCACTCCCAAGGCTAAAGTAGTCTTGCCTTCCTTTGGTAATGCTGATGTTAACATCAGAGACTTGCAAGACAACGGAGATTTGAGGATGGGCTGCTAGCTGGCGATTCTTTTATTGATGAGTCTCGGTTGGATGTTTGCGATGTTTGCGATCGCTCTATTTCTTCTTGCCCGTTGCTGAATGAAGGGATGATATCATTGATGTAGGTACAATTTGATACTTCAAGTAGTGAAGTAATAATTTAAGTGAGTATCGAGCGCATTTCTTCGGTCTTAGAAGAGCATAAAGTTTTTCGGTGAAGGCGTT